>NZ_JAPDBQ010000055.1:0-24282 GCF_027705325.1 Aeromonas sp. QDB18 | reverse complement strand
GAGCCGGCTGGAATGACGACTATCGGGCTCAGTTATTCTTTGGTTAAAATATCAACAAAGTGTGCTCCCGCCCTGGGTAATGGACATGGGCTTATGCAACTGGAGCGAAATTAGGATCAGCTATTTAGCCGACCCGGCGAAACCGATCAGCGTCACGTTGACCACCCCATCGTGGCTGGCCAGCTGATTGGCCAACACTTTCAGTGCATTGATCGTCAATGTCATCCGATCTTGACCTGAACTGGGATTCTGACTCCCATTGAGGCCGTATTTCATACTGCCTGAGGTATCCACAATCAGCGCGACATTGTAATTCTTGCCAGGCTCGACCGACGTCTTGATGCCACCTATATCCCCCAGCAGCACATCATCGCCACCGCCGCCATCAACTGTGTTGTCACCATTCGGATTGGCCGGTTTGACCATGAAGCCGGCGTCTGCCTCGGTAAATTTCACTTCACCCGAAATAGGTTGACCATTCATGTCGAACTCTTGCGAGCCCGCTACAACGGTAACCTTGATATTCTGGCTACCGACCGGCAGTTCAACCTGCAGCGACAATTTGCCATCCTGATCCAGCATGCTGGCAGGCACCTTCCAACTGCCGTCAGCCTGCAGAGTACCACCGGAGAGCTCAGCCCCCTGCGGCAGTCCCTTGATGGTCAGCTCGGTAAAGCGCTCGCTACCGTCTGTGTCTATCAAGTCAGCATCTATCTTCAGGGTTGCAAGGTCAGCAACCTTGCTCAGCTGGCCACCGTCAAACTGGTACTTGCCGTCTTGCAGATAGAGGGTTTCGACGCTGTAGAAGTCATGGTTGGTCACCACCCCAGTGACAGGATCCGTATAGACGAGCCGGTAGTCACAGCTGTTGGGCAAACCGGTCGTGACCAGTTTCAGCGCCTTCATCGAGCCGGGCATGTAGGCAACATCCTGGCCGTCACCGCCGTAATAGGAAGTGGTTGCCTTCAGGCTTTGAGAGATAAGCGTATCGTTGCCCCCATCCCCCTGCAGCTTGACCGAGGACGTTTCATTCTTGCCACCGATCAGAATGTCATCTCCGTCACCACCAATCAGGTGCTCATTGACGCTGGCCCCACCGATAGCCTGGAAGCTTGTACCACTGCCGAACTTGATGGTGTCGTTGCCTGCTCCGCCATCTACCCAGTTGCCATTGCTGGAAACCAGATAATCATTCCCCCCGGTCGGGTTCGATGATGGATTTTTGCCTTGCAAGGAGTCCAGGATCTCTTCCACTTTCGCCGCACCCGGCGTCAAGCCGCCACTCACCAGCTCAATCTTGAGTGTCACGCCATCAACAACGGGCTTGATATCAATAACGAACTTGGCGCTGTCACTGGAATTGACACCATCGCTGACCTGGTAATCAAAGGCAGCATAATCGCCAAGCTTGTTGCCTGGAGCGCCGCCATTGTTGCCCGCAGCCGAGCTCGACTCATGAAGGTCAGGCAAGAACTGCAGCTTGCCTGCATCAATATCCCCCTTGCTGAATGTCAGCCCGCTATTCACCAGGGCCAGTGTCACTGTCTGCCATTTACCGTCAGCATCCTTGTACTGGAGCAAGCCATCGGCTGGCAGTGAGGTGATCTTGATCGACAGCTGAGCATCTGGTGTATCGGCATCGCTGGCCTTGAAATCGCTCCACTTCAGGGAAAGCGGCGTGTCTTCGGCGCCACTGGCGTAGCCGCCGGAAGTGACGGGAACGGCCAATACCAGCGCCGTATCGCTACCCGGCAGGGAGGTGTTGCCCGCCTTGTCGGTCTGGGTCGCGGTCACCGTCAACGATGTTCCATTGCCAGGTGTCGCCTCCGTCCAACTGATGGTGCCGTTCTGATAGCCGTAGCTCTTGCCATTGCTCGATTGCAGGGTGCCATCGGCTTTCAACGTCAGTTCAACCGTACTGCTGGCGACGCCATTGTTGATGATCAGCGTCACCTTGCCGCCTGCAACCAGATCAGCATGGCTGACCCCGGCATGCACCTGGATCTGATCGTTGCCGATCTCGGTTTTGGTCAGCATCTGGTCGTTGTTGACGTCATCCACGATGACCACGGACGGCGCAACGGTCGCAGTGGTGTCCACGCTGTAGCGTTCGCTGTCGAACTGGGTGGTGCTGTTGCCCGCCGCGTCGGTCACGGTGATCTCGGCCGTCACGCGGCTGCCGTCCACCAGTTTGTCGGCGGTGGTGCTGGTGCTAAAGCCCAGCTGGCCGTTGCCCAGCACGACGACCTGGGTGGTCAGCTTGCTGCCATCGCCCACGGTCAGGGTCACGGTGTCGCCCACCTTGGCGTCGCCGCTCACGGTACCACTCAGGGTCACGCTCGCCTTATCATCCGCTTCCGCTTTGTTTACGGTGTTGTCGCCCCCCACCACGATCGGGTCGAGGTCGATGCCCAGCTCCGGTGCCACGGTGTCCACGCTGTAGCGTTCGCTGTCGGACTGGGTGGTGCTGTTGCCCGCCGCGTCGGTGGTGGTCACCTTGGCGTCGATCACCTTGTCCCCATCGGCCACCAGGTCGCTACCCGGCACATTGATGCTGAAAGTCTTGTCGGCCAAGACCAGACCGGTGAAGGCCTTGCCATTGACGGTCAGGGTGACGGTGTCGCCCTCTTTCACGTCGCCACCCACGCGACCGGTCACGGCGATGTCCTGCTTGGACTCGGCCGCGTTGATCACGTCGTCAGGGGTGATGTTGCCATCCAGGGTGATGCTGGCATCCGGTGGCGTGGTGTCGAGCAAGGTGGTGTCGTCGGTGGCGCTGGCCGGGTTGCCCGCCGCGTCGGTAACACTGGCCACCACGGTCAGGTTGCCATCCGCCAGCCCGCTCAGATCGGCGCTGGTCTGGTAGTTGCCATCGGCATCGGTGACGGCAGTGACTGTCACGCTCTTACCGGTGGCATCGCTGATCACCAGGATCACGGTACGACCCGGGCCAACATCGGAGGTGCCGCTGATGGGCGTGTTGGCCACATTGGCCGCGTTCACGTCATCCAGGCTCACCGTGATGTTCGCCGTGGTGTCCACGCTACCATCGTCGCTCGACGTGCCTCTGTTGCCAGCAGGATCAGTCACGCTGGCCGTCACGTCATAGCCCCCATCCGGCAACGGTGTCACGACATCCGCGCTGTAACTGCCATCCGGTTGTACCGTGGCGGTCAGGGTCTGCTGATTGCCGTTGGCATCGGTCACCGTCAGGGTCACCGTGCTGCCGGGGGCGGCGTCCGTGGTACCCGTGATGGTCGGAGTGTTGTCATTGGTATTGTCCGGTGCATTCACCGTCACGATCGGAGCCGTAGTGTCCACGCTGCCATCATCGGTCGCGGTGCCGGTATTGCCGGCCGGATCGGTCACGGAAGCCGTCACCTGATAGCCCCCTTCGGCCAGCGGTGTGGTGACATCCACGCTAAAGCTGCCATCCGGTTGTACCGTAGCGGTCAGGGTCTGCTGATTGCCATTGGCATCGGTCACCACCAGGGTCACCGTGCTGCCAGCGGGGGCATCCGTGGTACCGGTCAGGGTCGGCGTCCGATCGTTGGTGTTGTCGGGGGCAGAGACGGTGATGACGGGAGCGGTGAGGTCGACCAACTCATCTTCGCTGCTTTGCGCATCCACCAGCGGCGCCGCGCCAGCCGGGTTCGCGCTGTCAAAGCCTGCGCTGGAGATGGTTGCATCACCGGTACGATCGATGGTGACGAAACCGCCGTTGCCGCTGGCACCAGCCACGCCCCCCGCATTGCCTGCGGCCGGGGCTCCACCCGCCGCCGACGCTTCGAATGCCTTGGTGGGGTCGGTTCCGTCCAGAATCGCTTGCAGCAAGGCGGCGATGTCATCGGGTGTCCCCGCGTTCGCCAGCACGGCGTCACCCTGTTCGGGGCGCTCGCCGGAACCCAGGGTGAACGTGGTCTCTCCTCCCCGGAAGCTGGCCCCTTCGGGCGCAAGCAATACCGCATCCTTGGGCAGTACATCGCCTTCTGCAACGAGTCTCTGGCTCCCGTCGGCGGCGACCAGATACATTTTGCCTTGCAAGTGGGTAACGACGACATCCTGATCCAATACGATGCGCTGATTGCTCATGGTTTCTCCTGAAATATCGAAGGGCATATTGCTCCAGCCTCCAATGTGCCCGTTTATCAGGCCATAAACCAGTGAGAAAAATCGAATGAACAGACCGAAATGAAGCCGGGTTTCGGGGTGAAAACGAAGGGACGCCGAAGATGAATAAAATTAATTAAATCAATAGCATCAATTGTGACAAAACGAAGACGGGAGCCTCATCGGCTCCCGTCTCGTGAGGTGTCAGACACCGGCCCAGAGCAGGATGGCCAACAGTTGGGGCGAGATGATCCGCAGGAACATCACCAGGGGGTAGACGGTCGCGTAAGAGAGTGCGCTGGCACCACTGGTGGGGTGCATGCCGTTGGCAAATGCCAGAGCGGGAGGATCCGTCATCGAGCCGGCCAGCAGCCCGCACAGCGTGAGGTAGTTGAGCTTGCCATAATGGCGTGCCAGCACACCCACCAGCAGCAGCGGGATGAGGGTGATTGCCACACCGTACATCATCCATGCGGGACCGTCGCCGTTGATCAGGGTGTCGATGAAGCCGGCCCCGGACTTGAACCCCACCACCGCCAGGAAGAGCACTATGCCTATTTCCCGCAGCGCCAGGTTGGCGCTCGGCGGCATGAACCAGTAGAGCTTGCCGATGCTGCCGATACGAGACAGGATGAGCGCCACCACCAGCGGTCCCCCTGCCAGCCCCAGCTTGAGCGCCGCCGGGAATCCCGGCAGGTAGAAGGGAATGGATCCGAGCAATACCCCCAACCCGATGCCGATGAAGACGGGCAGCATCTGCACCTGCTGCAGTTTCTGCTGCACGTTGCCCACCACGCTGGTGACCGCCTCGATGGCATCGAGCCGCCCCACCAGGTTCAGGATGTCACCGAACTGCAGACTGGTCTGACTGGTTGGCACCAGCTCGATGCCGGCCCGATTCAGGCGCGAGATGACCACATCGTATTTCTGCTTGATGTCGAGATCGCGGATCCGCTTGCCGAGCACCTGCTCATTGGTGACCACCACCCGCTCGACACGCAGATCGGTCCCGCGGGTGGAGAGGGAGGTGTCTACCTCCTCTCCAAGCACCAGCAGCACCTTGTGCAGGGCATGACGCTCCCCCACCAGGTGCAGCAGGTCGCCAAGTTCGATGCGCGAGTCGGGCTTTGGCACCATCAGTTCGTCGCCACGCTTGAGTCGGGAGCAGATGACGTCCGCCTCGTCCAGACTCGGGATCTCGCGGAGCATCAGGCCGTGCATGTTGGGATTGCGCACGGCAATGTTGATGGTTTGCAGACTCTCCTTGGTCTTGCCAGCCTGCTGCTCGAAAGCGACCGCCTCCTCCTCGATCTTGATGTGGAAGAACATACGAATGAGCCACATGGTGAGCAGGATGCCGCAGATCCCGAACGGGTAGGCCACCGCATAGCCCATCCCCATCAGACCGGTGGATCCAGGATCCGCCCCGAGCTCCGCTAGGATCTGCTGGCCAGCCCCCAGGGACGGGGTATTGGTCACTGCCCCGGAAAAGACCCCGAGGATCACCGGCAGCGGTACATCGAACAGCTGGTGCAACGCTGCCGCCACCAGGCAGCCGAGCAGAACCAGCAGGGCCGCGAAGCCATTGAGCTTGAGGCCCGAACTGCGCAAGGAGGAGAAGAAGCCGGGACCGACCTGGATGCCTATGGTGTAGACGAACAGGATCAGGCCGAATTCCTGAATAAAATGAAGTGTTTGCTCATCCAGCTTCAAGCCGGACAAGCCGGCGAAGTGGCCCACTATGATGCCGCCGAACAGCACCCCGCCGATACCCAAACCCACGCCATAGACTCGCCAGTTTCCCAGCCAGAGCCCCAGCACTGCCACCAGCGACAGCATGCTGATGGAAAGCGCGATCTCACTCATCGTTTGCATCCTTTCCAAACTGAACTGGCACTAGCTTGTCAGCAAACGAAGGGGGCAACTGTGGGGTGCCGCACGAATTCAGGCTTTCATGAGCACAAAAATACCAATTAAGGGTTAGCCATCAGATATAGCCATAAATGGCCATGAAGTGGCACAGACTGCCCCCCAGCACAAACAGGTGCCAGATGGCGTGGTTGTAGGGAATGCGCTTGGCCACATAGAAGATCACTCCCAGGCTGTAGATGAGACCACCCAGCCCCAGCAGCAGGAGCCCGGTACCATCCAGATGCAGATAGAGCTGGTAGATGACCACCAGCGACAGCCAGCCCAGCATCAGATAGGTAAATAGCGACACCTTCTTGAAACGATTGATGAAGATCAGCTTGAACACGACCCCCGCCAGGGCCAGCCCCCAGATCACCACCATCAGTCCTTGCGCCAGCGGCGTATCGAGCGCCACCAGCAGGAAGGGGGTATAAGTGCCGGCGATCAGCAGATAGATGGCGCAGTGATCGAACAGCTTGCTCCAGCGTCTGGCAGCCACCGAGCTCACGCTGTGATAGAGCGTCGAGGCGAGATAGAGCAATACCAGGCTGGCACCGTAGACGCCGTAGCTCAGCAGTACCCTGGGCCCCTGATCCCACCCCTTGTGCAGCAGCAAGACCAGTCCCAGTCCGCCCAGCAGCAGCCCCAGCCCATGGCTGAGGCGATTCGCCCACTCTTCCCGTGGGGAGTACCCCGTCACATCCATCATTACCTCCAACCCATTACCGGCCCACTCTAGCGGCCGATGTTTCAGGCTACAAGCGTTAGCTGAAAATAAAGACGCGAGGAGAGGGAGGGCCAGAGATGGCTGTGCCCCCCGCCCCTTTGGTGTATGCTCTGCCGCCGACGCCGCCCATGCGGATGGCCGCGTCTGCCCGACAATCTGGTCTGGAGAACCCGATGAAGCTCACTGAACTGTTTACACAACCGGATCCTGATTTCGGCAAGGCCATGACGGCCCTGCTGGAGCATTTCCATCATTCCGACGACAGTCAGGCCCCCTATCAGCGGGGCAGCTTCACCCACCAGCTCGATCAGTCGTGCATGCCCGCCATCGGCATCTCTCCCCGGGACTATCTGGCACGGCTCACCACCCTGGTACCCGGGGCATCGCACCTCACCTCTCCCCGCTACATGGGACACATGACGGCGCCGCTGCCAGCCTTCACCGCCGAGCTCTCCCGGCTCTTGGTGATGCTCAACCAGAACCCGATGAAGATGGAGTCCTCCCGTTTGCTGAGCTTTCTGGAGCGGGAAGTGCTGGCCAAGCTGCACCGTCTGGTCTACCGCGAGGACGACGCCTTCTATGCAGCCCAGATGCATGCCAAGGATGCAGCCCTCGGCGTCATGACCAGTGGCGGTACCATCGCCAACGTCACCGCCCTCTGGCTGGCTCGCAACCGGGCCTGTGGCGACAACCTGTTCGCCCTCGCCGAGCAGGGCTATCGCGGCGCCGTCATTCTGGGCTCGCGGCTGATGCACTACTCCTTCGACAAGGGGATGGATCTGCTGGGACTCGGGGCTCGCAGCGTCTGGCGTCTCGACACAGACGAGCACAATCGGCTCAGTCTGGCGGCACTGGAACAGGCCCTTCAACAATGCAGGGAGCAGAAGCTCAAGGTGCTGGCGCTGGTCGGCGTGGCTGGCAGCACGGATTTTGGCTCCGTCGACCCGCTGCCGGAACTGGCCGCCATCGCCCGGCGCGAGCAAATCCACTTCCACGTGGACGCGGCCTGGGGTGGCCCGACCCTCTTCTCGCCCCGCTATCAGGGATTGCTTACGGGGATAGAGCACGCCGATACCGTCACCCTTGACGGTCACAAGCAGTTGCTGGTCCCGCTCGGTACCGGCATGCTGCTCTGCCGCCAACCGGACCTGATGATGACGGTGAAGCGCGAGGCTCCCTACGCCATCCGCGCCACCTCCTTCGATCAGGGGCGTTTCACTCTGGAGGGGACCCGTCCCGCCAACGCGCTCTATCTGGATGCCGCCTTCCAGATGCTGGGGCAGCAGGGTTATGCCCAACTCATCGACGCCAACTACGACAGGGCGCGGCGAATGGCCGCGCTCATCGACGCCAGCCCCGCCTTCGAGCTGATGTCGGCACCTGTCATGAACCTGCTCTCCTACCGGTGCATTCCGCCCCACCTGCAAGGTCAGGTGCCCGATGTGGCGGCCAACGAACAGATCAATCTCTTCAACGTCGCCCTGCAAAAAGCCCAGCGCGCCGAAGGGCACAGCTTCGTCTCACGCACCCAGCGCGCAGTCTCCCGCTATGGCGAGCAACCGCTCACGCTGCTACGCGCCGTCCTGCTCAACCCCCTCATCGAGGAAGCAGACATACGCGCATTGCTGGACGATCAGGTGCGCCTTGGCAACCAGATTGCCAGCCAGCTGTTCGAGTAACCCGCAGCCCCGGGAAGGAACTGCCTGCAGAATGGACGGTCTTATTCATTTGCCGTTGTCTGACGGGCAGGTACACTGAGTGAAATTTTGAGGTTAGAGCCCAGCATGAAGCAGTTTATCGAGTTCATCCCCCTGATCGTCTTCTTCGCGGTCTACAAGTTTTACGACATCTACACCGCCACTGGCGCCCTGGTGGTCGTCACTGGCCTGCAACTCCTGTACAGCTGGCTTCGCTATCGCCGGGTCGAGAAGATGCAGTTGTTCACCTTCGTGCTGGTCGGTTTCTTCGGCGGCCTCACCGTCTTCTTCCACGACGATGCCTTTATCAAGTGGAAGGTGACCGTCATCAACGTACTCTTTGCCCTCGCCCTGCTCATCGGCCGCTATGGCTTTGGCAAGAACCTCATCAAGCAGATGCTGGCCAAGGAGCTCCAAGCCACCGACCGGGTCTGGGACAACGTCAATCTCGGCTGGGTCGGCTTCTTCACCCTGTGCGGCCTGCTCAACCTCTACGTGGCCTTCAACCTCTCCCAGGAGATGTGGGTCAACTTCAAGGTGTTCGGCCTGCTGGGCATGACCCTGGTCTTCACCCTGCTCAGCGGCGTCTATCTCTATCGCCACATGCCGGCCGAGCAGAACGCAGAACAGAAAAAATAACCGCAACCAGAAAGGGATTGTTCCATGTGGTATCTGATCTACTCCGAAGATGTCGCGGGCAGCCTGCCCCAGCGCAAGCTGGCACGCCCTGCCCACCTGGCCCGCCTGCAAGCCTTGCAGGATGAGGGCCGCCTGCTGACGGCCGGCCCCAACCCGGCCATCGATGCCGAGGATCCGGCCGATGCGGGCTTCACCGGCAGCACCGTCATCGCCGACTTTGCCAGCCAGGCCGACGCCCAGGCCTGGGCCGATGCGGACCCCTATGTCGCGGCGGGGGTCTACGCCAGGGTGACCATCAAACCGTTCAAGAAAGTCTTCTGAGCCCATCGAGGCTGACAAGAAAAAGGCCCGGGACACTGTCCGCAATGCTGTTCACTTAAGAGAATTTGAGTTCCAGTCCACGTAGTATCAGGGCTAAAAAATGAGGGAGGCATGATGCCTCCCTCTTTCTATTGCAAGCCACGCTGGATAAAGGCTGAAGGAACATCGACTGGAAACAGCCTTGCTCCCCCAACTCAAGTCGCATTTATGAATAATTAGTCAAAAATGTGCTTATCTGAACAGCATTGCGGACACTGTCCGGCCTTTTTGCATCCGATGGTGACTCATGCCCTGGCCACAAACCAGGGATTGAGGATATCGGGCTTGTTGTAGCAAAGCGGCGAACCATCGAGCTGGGTGACGCTGCCCCCCGCCCCTTCCAGTACCGCCTGAGCAGCCCCCGTATCCCACTCGCAGGTCGGTGCGAGCCGCGGGTAAAGCTCGGCCTCCCCCTCGGCAATGATGCAAAACTTGAGAGAGCTGCCCATGGAAACCAGCTCGATCTCGCCCCGCTCCAGTTCGCCAAAACGGGCCAGATACTCGAGGGTTTCCTGCGACAGGTGATTGCGACTGCCCACCACGCGCCACACTTGCCCTGCGTCATGAGGGCGGGTCTGGATGGTCTCGTGCCTGCCATCAGCCACACGCCAGGCGCCAATCCCCTTGCCCCCATACCAGAGCTTGTCCAGTACCGGGGCATAGACCAGCCCCCAGCGCGGGGTCCCCTGTTCAATCAGGGCGATATTCACCGTGAACTCGCCGTTGCGGGAGACAAACTCCTTGGTGCCATCCAAAGGATCCACCAGCCAGTAACGGGACCAGCCGAGTCGCGCAGCCATCACCTCGGGGGAGGACTCTTCCGACAACACCGGGATATCGGGAGTGAGACGGGCCAGCGCCTGAACGATCACCTCGTGGGCCCCCTTGTCCGCAGCCGTCAGCGGGCTCTCGTCCTGCTTGTACTCCACCGCAAAGGGCTGGCTGTAGATGGACATGATGGCCTCACCGGCGGCGCGGGCGATGGGCTCCAGTTCGGAAATGGCGGGTAGATACATGGAAAAGAGTTCTCGCTCAAAGGGTTGGTCAGTGTAACCGAGTGAGTATCTTCGGCTTATAGCCGTTTGCACTGACTTATACAGTGTCAAAACTGACAGACAAAAAGTGGCGCAACACAGCTAATGATAAATGTGATACTAACGCCACATAAGGACATGACGATATGAACAAGAAGACCCTGATCGCCGCACTGCTGCTGGGCTGCCTCCCCCTGTTGAGCCAACCTCTGCTGGCCGCCGACAAGGCGGCGACCAAGCCTGTGGCCACCACCCAAGTCAAGGAAAGCGGCAAGATCAATCTCAATACCGCCAGTGTCGGCGAGCTCACCGCCCTGAAGGGCATTGGCGAGAAGAAGGCACAGGCCATCATCGACCACAGGGAGAAGCAGGGCAAGTTCACCTCCGTCGATCAACTGGCGGACGTCAGTGGCATCGGACCTGCCACGCTGGAAGCAAACCGGGACATGATTATCGTCAAGTAACCGGTTTGAATCCCTATAATCCCGAGGGCAGCCTGTGGCTGCCCTATTTTTCTTCGGGTATCATGAGCCCACTTTGTATCTTCGGACTCACTCCATGAAAAAGACACCGCTCGTTGTTCGCAAGGCCGTTCTCCCCGTTGCCGGTCTGGGTACCCGCATGCTGCCCGCCACCAAGGCCATCCCCAAGGAGATGCTGCCCGTGGTCGACAAGCCGCTGATCCAGTATGTGGTGCGCGAAGCCATCGCCGCCGGCATCAAGGAGATCATCCTGGTGACCCATTCAAGCAAGAACTCCATCGAGAACCACTTCGACAAGAGCTTCGAGCTGGAGGCGACCCTGGAGAAGCGGGTCAAGCGCCAACTGCTGGAAGAGGTTCAGCACATCTGTCCCAAAGACGTCACCATCATGCACGTGCGTCAAGGGGAAGCAAAAGGCCTGGGTCATGCAGTACTGTGTGCCCGCCCCCTCATCGGGGATCAACCCTTCGCCGTGCTGCTGCCGGATGTGCTCATCGACGAGGTGGCCAGCGATCTGAAGCAGGACAACCTGGCGGAGATGGTGCATCTGTTCGAAGAGGAGCAGATCAGCCAGATCATGGTGGAAGCCGTCCCCGAGAGCGAAGTGGACAAATACGGCATCGCCGACATCAAGGGGGAGGCCCTGAGCGAAGGCATGTCCCTGCCGATGCAGGCCATCGTCGAGAAGCCGCCCCGGGATGAAGCCCCGTCGAACCTGGCCGTGGTCGGTCGCTATGTGCTCTCGGCCAATATCTGGCCCTTGCTGGAAAAAACCCCGGCCGGCGCCGGCGACGAGATCCAGCTGACCGATGCCATCGCCATGCTGATGGAAAAGGAGCAGGTCAATGCCTACTTCATGAAGGGACGTAGCCACGATTGCGGCAGCAAGCTCGGTTACATGAAGGCCAATGTGGAATACGCCGTGCGCCATCGGGAACTCAGCAAAGAATTCACCAGCTGGCTGAAGCAGTTTGCCAAAGAGCTGTAATCTCTGAATATTTACAAGATAAGCAGAATAAAAAACTGGGCATCATTCGATGCCCTTTTTCATTTTATAAACAAATATTCAACCATTGATAGATAAAATATCACTAAATCATAATATTGTAATTTAAAGTCGCTTGTTCTATAAGGATTAAGGCTTGTTCCTAGCCCTTGCATAAAATTTCTAAAAAAATATAAGACACAGGTGGAAGTTCCAATGAATAACCCGTCCAAAGGGACCTTTTTAGGTCACCCTAAAGGGCTTTTTTTGCTCTTTAGTACCGAACTGTGGGAGAGATTCTCCTATTATGGCATGCGTGCCGTGCTCGTCCTCTATCTGACCGACCTGACCGCCAACGGTGGCATGGGCTGGACCCAGGCCGACGCCCTCAAGCTGTACGGCATCTATACCGGTCTGGTCTACATCACCCCCATCATCGGCGGCTGGCTCGCAGATACCTTCCTGGGCCAGCGCCGTGCCATCCTGTTCGGTGCCGTGCTGATGGCCGCCGGCCAGTTTACCCTGGCACTGCCTCACGCCATGTTCCCTGACATGGTCAACACCGTCTTCTATGCCGGCCTTGGCTTGCTGATCGTGGGCAACGGCCTGTTCAAACCGAACATCTCCACCATGGTGGGCGACCTGTATAAAGAAGGGGATCACCGTCGTGACGGCGCCTTCACCATCTTCTACATGGGCATCAACCTGGGCTCCCTGCTGGCCGGCGTGATCTGCGGCGCCGCCGCCACCGCCTATGGCTGGCAAGCCGCCTTCGTCAGCGCCGGTATCGGCATGCTGCTCTCCCTGGTCGTGCAGGCCACCATGGCCCAGCGTTTCCTTGGCGACATCGGCCGTGTGCCCGCTGCCCAGCGTGCCGCCCTGCAACGCTCCAAGGAGCAAAAAGCGCCCCTGACCAAACAGGAAGTGGATCGCATCAAGGTGATCCTGGTACTGGGCCTGTTCACCATCATCTTCTGGGCCGGCTTCGAGCAGGCCGGTGGTCTGATGAACTTGTATGCCCAGGAGTATACCGACCGCATGATCGGCAGCTTCGAAGTGCCGACAGCCTGGTTCCAGTCCCTGAACCCCTTCTTCATCATCACCCTGGCCCCTGTCGTGGCCGCCATCTGGATCAAGCTCGGCAAGAAAGAGCCGAACTCCCCGGTGAAATTCGCCATGGGCCTGCTGTTCCTGGCCGTCGGCTTCCTGTTCATGATCGGTGCCGTGCTGGAGCAAGGTGGTGATCAGGCTGTCAAGACCTCCATGTTCTGGCTGGTCGGTGCCTACCTGTTCCATACCCTGGGCGAGCTCTGCCTCTCTCCCATCGGTCTCTCCATGGTGACCAAGCTGGCTCCGCTGCGCCTGGCCTCCCTGATGATGGGTGCCTGGTTCGGTTTCGTGGCCCTGGCCAACTATGCCGCCGGCTTCATCGGCTCCTTCGTCGGCGAGTCCGGTGCCATGGCCATCTTCGGTGGCATCGCACTGGCCGCCGTGATCAGCGCCCTCATCCTGCTGACCATGGCCAACCGCCTGGTCTACTGGATGCACGGTGCCGAAGGCCCGGCCAAAGAGCCCGAAGAACAAGAGCAGAAACTGCAGTCCGCGACCGTTTGACCGGTCAGGACAGCAGAGACCAAACAGGGCGCCCATGGGCGCCCTGTTTGCATGTGTTCACTTCACGGCGTCAGTGGTGACGAACCTGCATCGTCAGGGCGCTGCCGCTGTCACTGCGAAACTGCAGATCAAAGGGCTCGTGCCAGCTTCGCCTGTGCAACGTGTAGCGACTGCTGCGCATCAAGCCGAGCGGCAACCCCCCTGCACGCATCAACCAGTGAGGTGAGGTGAGCCCGGCATTTGCAAAAAGCAGCCCATCCTCCTGATCGAACAGCAGGGCCGCCATGGCAAAGGAGTGACGCAGGCCCGACTCCATCAGTTGCAGATTGAGGTAATCCAGCAATCGGTGTGGCTGGGTCAACAGCAGGCTCTCTTGTTGCTGGTATTGGCGATAGGGGCCGTTCATCAGGGATCGCACCAAGGCACCACAGAAAGCCGCATCCACACCGAGGATGGGCAATTCCATCACCAGTACCAGCAGCTTGTCGTCCAGTTTGAAGGTATCCGGGATGAAGAGATTGCCCATGCCGGCAAAGGTGACCTGCCAGGGCCCCCACTCCTGCATGCCAGGGGGGGCCAACCAGGCGAGCAGCCGGCTGCTCGCCAGATCGTGGCCACGGAAGAAGTCGATGTGTTCCATCAGCTCCAGTTGCTGGCTCTGATGCCCGAGGTTTGTCAGGCATTGCTCGATGCTGCGGCGGATCTGCTCATAGTCATTCACCGGTTTGATGAAGAAGTCCCTGGCCCCCGCCCGCAGCGCACGCTCGATCGCAGCCATCTGATCCTGACCGGAGATTACGATGACGGGCACCTGTGGATAGCGGGCGGTGAGGCAGGCAATCACCTCATGGCCATCCATGTTCGGCATGTTCAGATCACACAACACCACATCGGGGTGATAGAGCGCTGCGGCAGAGAGCCCCTCAATCCCGTCTTCTGCCTGAAAGACGCAGGCCCCGTCGTGCTCGAGATAAGATACCAATGAGTGGCGAAAAACCGCTTCGTCTTCTACCACCAAGATCCGTAGTCCGGCTTTTGACATCTTGACAAAGCTCTTATTAGTCAAATGGTTATTTGAGCATTAAGACTAGATCATGGGCGCTGGATACCGCCACACAATATTGTCGAGCAGCGAGCCGGGCTGGCCTTGGTATCTGCCAAGCGTTTGAAATGGTCCGACTATTTTGATCGCCCCCTTGCGCAGAGATGGTCGGCAACCGTCGCCCGGCAGCCGTTATCTCGCAGGTCGGCACCATGAATTGTATGAGGCACCGCCATGAGGGATAATGCCCTCCACTCCAGATCGTGAAGCAGACCATGACGCCAGCCGAATACAGCGCCCTCGCCCATCCCAGACTCTCCCATCCGGCCCGCAGCCTCTATACCCTGCAACTGCGCCGCTTGGTGCTGGAAAATCGGCTGGCCCGACTCAACTATCCCGAGCTTGGCCGGGCACTGGCTGTCGTCGATCCGGGCAATCCCGGTGGTTTCAGCTATCAGGTCAACGCTCGCCAGCTGACCGAACTGCTCGACGAGCTGATGGAGGCCGAACTGCTTCAGGTCGAGGCCCAGGCTGACAGTGAGCACTACCACCAGTGCCCTTTCCAGTTGCCGTTGCTGAGCCAGCGGGTGCGCAGCCCTCTGCCGGCACGCCCGTTCCAGATGCACCTGCAGTGGCGTCCGGACGAAGAACTGCCTGCTCTCGCACGCCTGTGCGGGGTGATCGATGCCAGCTACAGCGAAGAGGATCTCGGGGAGTTCATCGCCTACTGGCTCGGCCGCCCCGAGGTGTTCGACTCCCAGCACCAGTGGATGTTGAAATTTATTCGGGCCCTCAAGAGTCGGCGCTACGCCCGCCGCCCGGCGACCGTGGTCACCGGGTACCAGCAGGTCGCGCCAGCCCCGGTAGAGGCTGGCCCGAGCCGCCGGGCGCAAGAGATGATCGATGAGGCCAAACGGCTGGCACAAGCTCAGGAGCCGGAGAATGATTGATACCAGGCGGCCACGAAGTGCACTATTGACCCCCTGCCCATCCAGCCACAGCCCTAGCAAAAGGAGAATTCCATGACAGATCCGCACGACCCGATGCGCCAGGCACTGGAAGAGATCGAGGCCAAACGCCAGAAAATCGTCAAGGCGAGACAGGAGCAACGGGCTCATGATCCCGAGCTCAAGCGTCACGTCAGCAGCCTGCAGGAACGTATTCTCCGACTGCGGGCCGCAACCGGCGGCAGCCAGTACGACTACGAAACCCTGCGCAAGGAGTACGACGCCAAGGCCAATGCCGAAGTGCGCGAGTTGCAGAAGGCCGCCCGCCAGGAGCGGATCCAGAAGCTGATCGCCCAGGCCGACCTCAATCCGGACTGGATCTTCGACAAGATGGATTCCGGTGACCCGGCCCTGCAATACCCCATCGAGACAGCCCGCTACTTCATCAGCGGTTTCGAGCACTGGGAGAAGAGCGGCGGGGGCTGCATGCTGATCTACGGCGATTACGGTACCGGCAAATCCACCCTGGCGGGCGCCGTGGCCCACGAGTTGATCGCGCGCCACCAGAAGTCGGTGATCTTCCAGCAGTGGGCCTCCATCGTGGACAGGCTCTTCTTCAACGTCATCCAGGATCAGGAGGAGCGCAACCAGTACCGCCGCGCCCTGGAAGAGGTGGACCTGCTGATCATCGACGAGGTGGCGGCCAACCGCGCCAAGATGGCCGAGAGTCAGTCCAGCTTCCTCGGCCACCTGCTGCGCCGTCGTCGCAACCTGTCCAAAAGCGTCATCATCATCACCAACCACAGCCCCCAGAGCCTGCATCAGGCCATCGGTGATTTCAGCTATGAGGCGATCAAGGCGTTCAATCCGGTGGACATCCACCTGAGCGGACCCAGCCGCCGTCCCAGCATCGGCCATTACAACGGTTGATCCCGTCGGGCCGGCGTCCCTGATGTCCGGCCCTTCATATCCCCTGCACCTCACAAATAAAAACCACTCTCATTTACAGAGAGCCATCCAGGCTCTAGGCTTGCTCTTTTGTTCGAGAGGGCCTGTCATGCCAACCACACTCATCTTCGGTGCCAGTCGAGGACTGGGCCGCGCCTTCACCGACTACGCACTGCAACTGGGCCACAGGGTCGTTGCCCTGGTGCGCCATGCCGACATGGCCAGCGAGCTGCATACCCTGGGAGTCGAGGTCGTCATCGGAGATGCCCTGGACCCCCTGGCCGTGACCCAGGCTTGCCGCTTGGCGGGCAGGGATGCTCGGGTAGTCTCCACCCTCGGCAGCTTTCGCCAGAGTGCACCGGTGGATTATCAGGGCAACCGCCATGTGATCGACGAGATGGAGCGCGCCGGGCTCAGCCGCCTGCTGCTGGTCACCTCCCTCGGCTGTGGCGACAGCTGGCAATACCTGCCCGAACGGGCTCGCGCCGCCTTCGGACACGAGGTACGTCTCAAGAGCCTGGCGGAAAGCTGGCTGCAGACAAGCACCCTTGAGTGGACCATTTTACGCCCCGCAGGGTTGCAGGATGGGGAGCCCACGGGTCAGACCATCCTGAGCCAGGGGCAGGAGAGGCATGGCCTGGTCAGGCGCCAGGATGTGGCGATACGGGGTTTGCAACTGCTCACCGACCAGGAGGCGTGCGGCCAGATCTATGCCATCGGCGATTCGGGTCTGAATCAGCCATGATCCCTGTGAATGGCAACACGGTCAGCCCAGTGGCTGACCGTGTTGTTGCAAGGCGCCTAGTCGGTGGAGGACGCTGTCGTCCCATCATCCGGCCGCATTGCAGGGCACGGTTGACGCCAGCGGAGAAACCAGCACGCCAGAGCGCCATACAGCAGCGCCAGTCCCCACAACTGCCACCAGTAGCGGGAGACCTGGGCAAAGTCGGCGCCCATCTGATTGAGGCGCAGGAATCCCTCGATGGCCGGCGTGCTCGGGGCCCACTGGGCCAGCCAGTTGAGGGGAGCCGGGATGAGCTCAAGGGGCCAGATAAAGCCGGCCAGGAAGACCAGCGGCAAAGAGGAGACAAGCACCACCTGGGTCGGCAGATCACGGCGGGTGAACAGGGCGCCGAGCACGATCCCGAGCCAGGTGGTGGCCAGCAGGAACGGCAGGGTAAAGAGCCAGAGTTCGCCGGGTACAGCGGTGCGGGCAATACCGTAGTGATCGAAGCAGAAGCCGAAGAAGTAGGTCACCGGAAGGACGAAAAGAGCCCCCACCACCAGGGTGCGGGCCAGCAACAAGGCCGGCACGGGGGCATGTTGCCAGTAGCCTGACTCGCCACGGCGGCTGCGCTGGTTCTGGGTCGCCCCCAGGATGCCGGTCCCCATCAGCAACACCTGATGCAGGATCAGCACGAATACCGCAGGCACCACGTAGTTCACATAGCCCATGGTGGGGTTGAATACCGGCAGCACATTGAGGGCCACCGCGTTCCAGCCCATGGCGGCCTGGGGCAGCGCCTCGCCCTGGCTCAGCAGCCTGGCCACCTTCACCTGGGCGGCGAGCGTGCCCCCCGCCTGGGCCAGCCCTTCGGCAATGGTGCCATAGACCAGGAAGTAGGAGGCATCCCCGGCATAACCCAGGGTCACGCTCCTGCCCAGCATCAGATCCCGATAGAAGTGGCGGGGAATGTGCAAGATGCCGCTCGCCTTGCCGGTCAGCATCATCTGGCGGGCCTCGTCGAGCGAACCGGCACGGGCCACCAGTTTCACCTGCGCCGTGGCATCGGCCATAAACTCCAGCTGGCGGGAGAGCTGGCTGCCATCCTCGTTGACCACCACCACGGGCTCTTCCCTGGGCAATTGGTGCAGGTAGGGTTGGGGGTAGAGGAAGGAGTAGAAGAAGACGCCGCCAAACAGGGTCAGCATGATGGCGCGATCCGCCAAGAGGGTGCGCAGCTCAAGGCGCACCAGATCCCAGAATCCCATCATGGCCTGGACTCCTCATGGGGCAGGGCCGCGCCCGACGGCGTCCGGTAGCGGTGTACCACCAGCAACAGGGGCAGCAAAAACAGCAGCAGAGCCCCGAGCTGGGGCAGGGCCGCCGTCAACGGTTGACCATAATTGGTTTGCCCGATCTGCAGCTCCACATAGTGGGAGATGGGCAGCAGGCTGCGCCAGAACTGGGCTACATCCCCCATGGCGCTGACCGGAAAGGTGACCCCCATGAAGGCAAATCCCGGCGCCGTGTAGGCGCCGGCCAGAGAGAGCGCCCGCGCCGGATCCCGGATGATGGCGTAGAAGAAGGCCCCCATGGTGACGCAAGCGGCCGACGCCAGTCCCAGCCCCGCCGTCAGCACCAGCCAACTGCCTTGCATGGGGTACCCAAGCCCCTTGAACAGCAGCAGACTCCACGCCAGACCCCACCCCCAGCCGATGAGCACGTGGGGCAGCAGGGTACGCCAGAGGCCGAACCAGACCCCTCTGGTGGTCCAGTCCAACCCGAGGCGATCGGTGCGGGCCAGGGCGTTCAGGCCATAGAGCACCACCAGGATCTGCCACACCGCAGGTAGCAGGGCGCTCAGCAGAAACTGGGCGTAGCTGGAATTGATGTTGTAGAGCGCGGTAACCTGGCTCGCAATGGGTACGGATTGTCCCAGGGCACCGGGCAGCGTCTTGCCGTCGGCCATGGCCTCCAACACCCCTACCTGGCCATTGAGAGTTCCCACCACCTGGGCCAGTGCGGAGTTGACCAGCTTGGCAATCAGGATGAACTGGCCATTGTTGAACACGGTCACCCTGGGTTGGGACCCCTCGCGGGCATCCCGCTCCAGGTGATGAGGGATCACCACCAGGGCATAGATGTCCCCCCCTCGCAGTGCCCTGGCCCCCTCGTCAATGGCGTCAAACTGCTGCGCTATCTTGAGCCCGGCGGAGCCATCGAGAGAGAACGCCAGTTGCCGGGAGAGGGTGCTGCGATCCAGATCCACCAGACCGACCTTGAGATCCCGCGCCAGGCCGGCTGAAAAGATCCAGCACAGGATCCCTATCAGCAGAAAGGGGACCCAGCTCGCCAGCGCCCGGCCGAACGGGTCCTGCCAGAGCAACCGCCATTCGCGCCCCATCAGAGCTCGACCAGCACGCTCATGCCGACCCGCAGCCCGTCAACCGGCTGCAAGGGGCGCGCTTCCACCTGGAAGCTTTTCATGTCGAACCCCTGGCGGGTGTCGGTGGCACGCCAGGTGGCGAAATCCCCCATCACGGCCACATGGGTCACCTTGAAGCGCACCAGCTGATCCCCCAGGCCGGGAATACGGGCATCAAACTCGGTACCGACCGGAAACCTTGGCAGGAGGTCCTCACGGACATGGAACTGGGCCCAGGCATCCTTCATGTCGAGCAAGGTCACCACGGGGAAGCCCTGGGGAGCCAGCTCGCCGCTGCGCAGCAGCACCTGGGCAACTTCCCCCTCGTGTGGGCTGGCGATGCGGGTATCGGCCAGATAGGCTTCCACTTCCGCCACGCCGCCAGCCGCCATCTTGGCCTGCTCGCGGGCCGCGATCTTGGTCTCTTCCCGCGCCCCTTCCAGCGCCATCTGGTATTGCTGCCAGGCCATGCCCTCGCTGTACTTCGCCGCCTGCCAGGCCGTCCAGGCCTCGTCACGCTTTTGCAGCGACATCACGCCATCCCGATGCAGGCTGGCAATGCGCTCGTAGGTTTTGCCATGAAGCAGGGCTGCCGCCTTGGCCTGTTGCCACTGATCCTTGGCGGCCGCGATCTGCTGCACTCGCGCCCCCTTCTCGGCCTCTTCGGCCATGGCGCCAGCCGCGGCCTGCCCGGCCTTGGCCTGACTCAGCTTGGCCTCGATCTCCGGGCTCGCCAGAGTGAACGCCAGTTGGCCCCTGGCCAGTTGATCCCCCTTCTTCACCAGCACCTCGTCGATGCGGCCCGCCACCTTGGAAGAGACCGAATACTGCTGCGCCTCTATCTGCCCCTGCAGACGCACCGGCTCCGGCTGATAGGCCAGCCAGAAGCGCCAGCCCAGCCAGAGCACAAGCAATACCAACGCCAGTGGCAGCAGCCAGGGCTTGCCCTGGCTCATCTTCTTCTTGATGGGGGGATGACTCATGAATTCACCTCGGCAAACGGGCGACCCTTGACGGTCGAAACGGACATGAATAACGGAATGGAGGAGAGCGCGATCATGAGTTCACCTCGATCGCCTGGCCATGCTGATACTGGTTGAAACTGTTCATCTGACCGGAGAGTGCCAACAGGCGGGCCAGGGAGATCACGTATTGATAGGCGGCGGCGGCGCGCTGGGTCTTGACCCCGGCAAGTTGGGTCTGGGCATCGACCACATCAAGGGAAGTGGAGAGCCCCTGACCGAATGCCTTGTCACGCAACCGCACGTTCTCCTCGGCCAGCGCCTGGGTCGAGGAGAGAGAGTGATACTCCTCCAGTCCCTGGGCAGCCTCGCGCCAGGTCTTCTCGACCAGCAGCTCCAGATCCTGGCGGGTCTTGGCTTGCAGCAGGTTGACCTGGAGTTCGGCGCTCTTGGCTGCCTGGACCGTCTCGGAGCGGCCATCACGACTCACCAGCGGCATGCTGACCCCGACACCAACCAGCCAGTCCGGTGTGGTCTTGGAGACGATGGAATCATCTTCATAGAGGTTGTAGTTGCCGAACAGGAAGAGCTCGGGGGCGTATTTGCCCTTCTCCAGCTTGATCATCCCCTGAGCCTGCTCCTTCTTGGCCGTCAACAGCTTGAGACCGGGATGCACCGACAGGGTCTCCTCCACAAAGGGAGACAAGGCTGGCATCCCTTCGTTGATGAAGAGGGCGGTATTGGGCTCAGCCTGCTTGAGCTTGAGCATGTGGCCGAGCGCTAGCTGGGCGATCTCCAGGCTGCGCCTGGCCTTCTGGGTATCGATACGTGCCCTGTCATAGGCAGACTGGGCCGAAAGGCGCTCTACCTTGGCGATCTGCCCCTGGGCTTCGAGCTTCTTGGCATGATCCAGATGGTGTGCCAGTCCCTGCTCGATCTCCTGCTTGGTCTGCACCACCTGCGCCGCCAGCACCACCCCGAAGTAGGTCTGGGAGAGGCTCTCGAAGGTGGACTGCTGTTTGAGCACCAGCAACTGCTCAGCCTCGCTCACCTGGGCCTGACGAATATCCTGGGCCGCATCGATGCGCCCGCCGGTAAAGAGCGGCCATAACATCTTGACCGAACTGGTCACCACGTTCTGCTTGGTGAGGGGGGTGACGAAATCGCTCGGGCTGAGGTTGAGTGCCTGCATCACGGGCCCCAGCACCTTGCCGAATTCCGGATGATTGGCGATGGGGTTGAGATCCAGCATGTCCAGCTCCATCGGCTGATCAAGATGGGTATAGCTGGCCCCCACATCCACCTTGGGCAGGTACATGGCCTTGGCCGCCTCCCGCAGTTGCTGGGCCCTCTCCACCCCGGCCTGCTCTGCCGCCAAGCCGTCATCCTGCTGGATGACCCGACTCCAGGCCTCGGTAAAGCTGACCGTCTGCGCCTGGGCCGACCCCAGCACGACACCCAGCAGGCATGGGCAGAGCGATTTGATGAACTTTGCCGTCATACATCCCCGATCCGTTTGTAATAAAATTGTGTAGAGCCTTTGCTCAATTCAGGCCCGCTATCATAGCCTAAACCGACTTGAGAGGGAGACTCACAAATCACCATCCCCCTCACTCGCGCCCCCCTGACCATGGTCACAGACAATATGTCCGATTTTCAAGCACTCCTGAATTTGCAAGCCTTGGCGCGACGTTTTTTTCAGAAAAAAATGGCTGACGCTCAAATACTAACCTTTTCTCCTGACTAAAAAATGCGTAATATACGCCGCCCTAAGCCGATGGTAACCGTGGAATGCAGATAGGTCCCCACACGCTTGAAACTCCCCTGATCGTGGCCCCCATGGCCGGTGTAACAGACCGACCATTTCGTGAACTTTGTTTACGTTTGGGAGCCGGTATGGCCGTTTCCGAGATGCTGCTGGCCAACCCGGATGTCTGGGATACCCAGAAAACCCGGATGAGAATGGATCACTCTGCTGAAGGCGGCTTGCGATCGGTCCAGATTGCCGGTGCCGACCCCGAGATGATGGCGTTTGCTGCCCGCTACAACGTGGAGCAGGGCGCTCAGATCGTCGACATCAACATGGGGTGTCCGGCAAAAAAAGTGAATAAGAAGCTGGCAGGTTCCGCCCTGCTGCGTCAGCCAGACCTGGTCAGATCCATCTGCCGGGCCGTGGTGGATGCGGTGGAAGTACCTGTCACCTTGAAGATCCGCACAGGATGGGATCCGGATAACCGCAATGGCGAGGAGATCGCCCGAATCGCCGAAGATTGCGGTATCGCGGCCCTTGCCGTGCATGGTCGTACCCGTGCCTGCCTCTACAAGGGCGAAGCGGAGTACGACACTATCAGGGCGATTAAGCAGGCCGTATCGATTCCTGTTGTCGCCAATGGCGACATCGATAGCCCGGAGAAAGCCCGGTATGTCCTCGACTATACCGGTGTTGACGCCGTGATGATCGGCCGTGCTGCGCAAGGACGACCCTGGATTTTCCGGGAAATCCGCCATTTTCTTGAAACGGGCACCAAGCTGCCGCCTCCCGACAGGGAAGAGGTTCGCACCCTGATGAACGAGCATGTCACCAATCTGCACCAGTTTTACGGTGCCTATCTGGGAGCGCGCATTGCCCGTAAACACGTGGGCTGGTATCTGGATGAAGAAGAGGCGGGCCGAGAATTCCGTAAGCACTTCAATGCCCTGGATTGTGCAGACGCACAACTCGAGGCACTCGAAGCGTATTTCGATGGATTAGGTTAACGCATAACTAAAGAGCCGACCGAATATGTTCGAACAAACCCTGACTTCTGATGCATTGGTAACAACTACTCACAATCACGCTGCCGAGCCGACCCAACGCCCCCTGCGTGACTCTGTGCAACAGGCCCTGCGTAACTACCTGGCCCAGTTGAACGGTCAGGAAGTGATTGATCTGTACGATATGGTTCTCTCCGAAGTCGAAGCTCCCATGCTGGACGTGATCATGCAGTACACCCGTGGCAACCAGACTCGCGCCGCCGTGATGATGGGCATCAACCGCGGCACCCTGCGCAAGAAACTCAAGCGTTACGGCATGAACTGATCCCTGTCATTCTGCTGCAGTGCAGACGAAGGCGTATCCCAGCGATGGGATACGCCTTTTTCTATGCCCGGTGTTTACCTGCTCACTCCACCGCCAGCTTGATACCAAGCCCCACGAACAGCCCCCCCATCACACGATTCAGCCAGGTGGCCACCCGGGTGTGTAGTCGCACCTTGCGGCTTGCAAACGCGGTGGAAAACGCCAGCAGATGGCACCAGATCATGCCGTTGAAATTGAAGATGCAGCCCAGCACGATGAATGCCAGTGCTTTTTGCGGCGCATCTGGCGCGATGAACTGGGGTACAAAGGCGAGGAAGAACAGGGCAACCTTGGGGTTGAGGACATTGGTGAGCAACCCCTGCCGAAAGATGCGCCCATAAGAGAGCGCAGGCAGCGCCACAGCCCCATCCACAGACGTTGAAGTGCCACTCCTCTGCCAGAGCATGGACACGCCGAGATAGACCAGATAGAGCGCCCCCATCAGCTTGATGACGGCAAACAGCTCGGCAGAGGCACTCATGCGTATTCCGGCGAAGTTGAACAGCCATTCCGGCCAACGTGAACACCCTGATCCTTAACGCGCTCACGTCACCCCG
>NZ_JAPDBQ010000054.1:0-24471 GCF_027705325.1 Aeromonas sp. QDB18 | reverse complement strand
GCAGATCATTTTGGAGGTATTGGGTGAGCGCTATCGGCAAATTTATTCCTAAATCAGGTGCGGAATGTCGGTTATATACCCGCACACTTGGAATTATTTGAGTCTCTAAAAATGAGGGGATCTCTGAGGTTCTTCTCCTATTGCCTTCCCAAGAAACGGTACAACGATGTTGATGATCACAACAAATACGAAATAGAAAGGGAGCCGGTTAGGCTCCCTTTGGTACGCTGATATCATTATGGCTGAGGCGGATACGCAGCCGTATCATTCACGGCCAAGGGCATTTGGCCAGTGCGCCCCTTATCGATTGGTCGCGGCCTTCATCCCTTCCGCAAACTCTTTCAGACGGGTGAGCATATGCTCCGGGTTCTTGTGGTGGGTCTCGATGATCTTCACCACGGCGGAGCCGGAGATGGCACCGGCGGCACCGGCGGCAATGGCTTCACGCACCTGAGCCGGTTCACTGATGCCAAAGCCGAGCAGGGCGGGGGGGGCCTTGAACTCGCGCAGGGTGTTGATGAGGCCATCCACCGGCATGCCGGCCTTGGTCTCGGCACCGGTCACACCGGCGCGGCTCACCAGATAGGTGTAACCGCTGCCAAGTTCCGCCACCTGTTTCAGGGTCTCGGCGTCGCCGTTGGGCGGGGCGATAAAGATGCTGTCGATACCGAACTTGTCGGCCGCCGCCTTGTAGGGGGCGCACATCTGCACCGGCACGTCGGCGACCAGCACCGAATCCACGCCCGCCTGCTGGCACTTCTCGTAGAAGCCGTCGATGTGTCGCACATAGACGAGGTTGGCGTAGACCAGCAGGCCAATGGGGAGCTGCGGGTACTTGGCACGGATGCGGGTGAGCAGGCCGAAGCAGTCGTCCGGGGTGGTGTGGCTGGCAAAGGCACGCAGGGCGGCACCCTGTATGGTGGGGCCGTCCGCCACCGGATCGGAGAAGGGAATGCCGAGCTCCAGGGCGTCGGCGCCCCCTTCGACCAGGGCATCGACGATGGCCAGGGACAATTCGGGGGTGGGATCACCCAGCATCACGAAGGGCACGAAGGCGCCCTGATTGGCCTTGTCCAGACGGGAGAAGAGTTGTGCGTAACGGTTCATGACAAGGTTCCTTCTTTCTCGAAAATGTCGGCAACGGTGAAGATGTCTTTGTCGCCACGGCCGGAGAGGTTGACGATGAGCACCTGCTCTTTTTCCGGTTCACTGCGTGCCATCTTGAGGGCGTGGGCCAGGGCATGGGAGGACTCCAGCGCCGGTATGATCCCTTCTGATTTGGCCAGCTCCTGGAAGGCGTCCAGCGCCTCCTTGTCGGTGACGGAGACATACTCGGCGCGGCCGATGGAGGCCAGGTGGGCGTGCTGGGGGCCGACGGAGGGGAAGTCCAGCCCCGCCGAGACGGAGTAGGACTCCTGAATCTGCCCCTGCTTGTCCTGCATCAGGTAGGAGTGCATGCCAAAGAAGACCCCCTTGCTGCCGTGACCGAGCGGTGCACCGTGCTCGCCGCTCTCGATGCCGTGACCACCGGGCTCGACCCCGATAAGGCGCACCGACGGCTCATCGATGAAGTCGGCAAACATGCCGATGGCATTGGAGCCGCCGCCGACGCAGGCGATCACGGCGTCGGGCAGGCGCTCCTCCTTCTCGAAGCACTGGGCCTTGGCCTCTTCCCCGATCATCTTCTGGAACTCCCGCACGATTGTGGGGAAGGGGTGGGGGCCGGCGGCGGTGCCGAGCAGGTAGTGGGCGCTGTCGTAGTTGGCAGCCCAGTCACGCAGCGCCTCGTTGCAGGCATCCTTCAGGGTGGATGAGCCGGAGTGCACAGGTATCACTGTGGCCCCCATCAACTTCATGCGAAACACGTTCGGCTTCTGGCGCTCGCAATCCTTGGCCCCCATATAGACCCGGCACTTGAGGCCGAGCAGGGCGCAGGCCAGGGCAGTGGCGACGCCGTGCTGGCCGGCGCCGGTCTCGGCGATGATCTCGCTCTTGCCCATGCGCTTGGCGAGCAGGGCCTGGCCCAGCACCTGGTTGGTCTTGTGGGCGCCGCCGTGCAGCAGATCTTCACGCTTGAGGTAAAGCCGGGTCTTGGTTCCCTTGGTCAGATTGCGGGTGAGAGTCAAGGGCGTCGGGCGCCCGGCATACTCGGTCAAGAGTTCCCCAAACTCGGCAACGAAGGCCGGGTCATCCTTGGCATCGACGAAGGCCTTCTCCAGCTGGAGCAGGGCGGGGATGAGGATCTGGGGTACATACATACCACCAAATTCACCGAAAAACGGATTGAGCAGGGTCATACATTATTCCTTGTGCTTATAGGCAAACGCAGTTCATTAATTTGGTACATGTCACTAGAGGGTTCGCAGAGCGGCAAAGGCCGCCGCCATCTTGTGCGCATCCTTCTGGCCCGGGGCACTCTCCACCCCGGAGTTGAAATCGAGGCCCACACAGCCCACCTGGGCGGCCTGCAGGGCGTTGTCGGGGTTGAGCCCCCCCGCCAGCATCAGCCTGGCTTTATCGAGATTGGCCAGCAGGGCCCAGTCGAACGCCTGGCCGGTGCCGCCACTCTGGCTGCCCACTTTCGTATCCAGCAGCAGGCGATCCACCTGGTAGTCGAGGGCGGGCAGGGGCTCGCCACTTGTGACTCCAACCGCTTTCCAGATCTGGCAGCCTGCCGGCAGCAGCGCGCGCAGTGCCTCGACATAGGCGGCATCTTCATCCCCGTGCAGTTGCACGGCGGCGAGCCCCAGCGCATCCACCGTCTTGGCGATGGTGGCGGGCTGGGCATTGCGAAACACCCCGACGTAAGAGAGCGGCGCACCCGCCATCACGGCGCGGGCGGCGGGAATGTCCACGTAGCGCGGGCTTTTCGCCACAAAGATAAGGCCGCCGAACACGGCGCCCGCCTGATGGGCGGCGGCGGCGTGCTCGGGACGAGTCAGGCCGCACACCTTGTTCTGGCCGAGCACGAGCTTGCGCACCGCGGCCTCCAGATCCGGCTCCGCCATGAGGGAAGAGCCCACCAGGAAGCCCTTGGCGTGGTGGCGCAGGGCCGCCACCTGGGCGCGGTGGTTGATGCCGGATTCGCTGATCACCACCCGATCCCCCGGGATCCTGGCCGCCAGCTGCCGGGTGCGGGCGAGATCGACGCTCAAATCCCGCAGATCCCGGTTGTTGATGCCAATCACCGGGGCGCCGAGGTCGATGGCGCGGGTCAGCTCCTCCTCGTTGCTCACCTCGGTGAGCACTCCGAGGCCCAATTCTTTCGCCACTTTGAACAGGGCGCGATACCCCTCGTCGGTGAGCACGGAGAGCATCAGGAGGATGGCGTCCGCCTGATAGTGGCGGGCCAGATAGACCTGATAGGGGTCAATCATGAAGTCCTTGCAGAGCACCGGCTGCTGGACGCGGCCCCGTACCCGGGGCAGGAAGGCGAAATCCCCCTGGAAGAACTTCTCGTCCGTCAGCACCGAGATGGCGGTGGCGTAGTGGCCATAGATGTCGGCGATGGCCTCCGGGCTGAAGTCGTTGCGGATCAAGCCCTTGGAGGGGGAGGCCTTCTTGCACTCCAGAATGAAGCGGGTGGAGCCTTGGCGCAGATCCCCCTCGAAGTCCCGATCGCTCGGGGTCAGCGCGTCCTGGAAGCTCGCCAGGGGCTGGCTCTCCTTGCGGGCGGCGACCCACTCCTGCTTGGCCGCCACGATCTTGCCGAGAATGGTCTGGCTGATGGAGGCCATGTTCAGAAAGGCGTGGGGAGCAATGACATCTGACATCTCGTTATCCTTGCGAAGCTGGCTGTTGCCCGTCGGGCGTTCTGGGTGAGTGCCCCTGGGGCACGCTGTGGTGGTGGCTGACATCATGCCTCCTGATGGCTCAGGGTGGCGAGATCCCGGGCGAGGAGGGCGGCCTGGCCGCTTGCCAGCACCGCCAGCACCCGGGCGGCGGCCTGCCGAAAGTCCGGGGCCTCGCCCGCCATGACCAGGAGCGGCGCCACGTTGGCGGCGATGGCGGCGTTGTGGGCCGGGCTGCCGCGCCCTTCCAGGATGGCGGCGGTGATGGCGCGGTTCTCCTCGGGCTCACCGCCCTGGATGGCGCTGACCGGGTAGGTGTCGAGGCCAAAGTCCGCCGGGGTGAGCAAGTACTCGCGAATTTCGCCGTCGCGGATCTCCGCCACCTGGGTCGGGCCGTGGATGGCAATCTCGTCGAGACCGGCGCCGTGCACCACCATACCGGTTTTCAGGCCGAGTGCCAGCAGGGTTTCGGCGATGGGGCGCACCAGCTCGGGGGCATAGACCCCCATCAGCTGATAGCTGGGGCGGGCGGGGTTGATAAGCGGCCCCAAGACGTTGAATAGCGTCCTGGTTTTCAAGGCCTGACGCACCGGCATGGCGTGGCGCACCCCGGCGTGGTACTGGGGGGCGAACAGGAAGCAGACCCCGAGCTCGTCCAGGCAGCGGCGGGCCTGGGCCGGGCTCATGTCGAGCTTGATGCCCATTTTATCGAGCAGATCGCTCGACCCCGACTTACTCGAGACCGAGCGGTTGCCGTGCTTGGCCACTTTCAGGCCGCAGGCGGCGGCCACCAGGGCCGAGGTGGTGGAGACGTTGATGGTGTTGAGGCCGTCCCCTCCGGTGCCGACGATGTCGCAGAAGGCATAGTCCGGGCGCGGGAAGTCGCGGGCTTCGGCCAACAGCGCCTCGGCGGCGCCGGCGATCTCCTCCGGGGTCTCCCCCTTGATCTTGAGAGCGGTCAAAAGGCTCGCGAGCACGATGGGATCCACTTCACCACGAACCACCTGGCCGAAGGCGTCGCGGGCGGCGTCGCGGGTGAGAGACTGACCCTGATAGAGGGTGTTGAGATGTTGATGCATGGTCTCTTCCTTACCGCACGTGGCTTTCTGGACGGGTGACATGGGCGAGGGCCTGGGTGAGCAGGCGGGCCCCTTCGCTGGTCATGATGGATTCCGGGTGGAACTGGAAGCCCAGCACCCGCTCGTCACGCTGCTCGATGGCCATGGGCATGCCCTGATAGTGGGCAATCACCTGCAACTCTTGTGGCACATAGGTGGCCACCAGGGAGTGGTAGCGGGCCACCGGCAAGGGGCTCGGCAGCCCCGCGAAGGCGCCATGGCCGTTGTGCTCGATGAGGGAGCGCTTGCCGTGGACGATTTCCCCCGCCGCCCCGACGGTGCCGCCGTAGGCTTCGCACAGGGCCTGATGACCGAGGCAGATGCCGAGGATGGGCACCCGGCCCCGGGCCAGCTTGATGAGGTCGATGAGGCAGCCCGCCTCATGGGGCGCGCCCGGCCCCGGGGAGAGCACCAGCACGGCGTCCCCTTCGCAGGCGTCGATCTCACTCATGATGCGGCTCGCCTGCAGGCTGTTGCGGTAGATGCGCACCGGGTAGCCCAGGGTGCGGAACTGGTCGACGAGGTTGTAGGTAAACGAGTCGAAGTTGTCGAGCAGGAAGATGTTAGTCATGGCTCACGTCCTTGTGTTGTTCCTGCTGGGCGCTGAGGGCCTGCAGGGAGGTGCCATGGCTGGCAGCGATGGCGGCCAGCACGGCCGCCGCCTTGGCGCGGGTCTCGTCCGCCTCGGCCTGGGGTTTGGAGTCATAGACCACCCCGGCGCCGGCCTGGACATGGGCGACCCCCTCTTTCACGAAGGCGGAGCGGATGACGATGCAGGTGTCCATTTCCCCTGCGCCGTTCAGGTAACCCACGGCGCCGCCGTAGCTGCCGCGACGCTTGCCTTCCACCATGCGGATAAGCTCGCTGGCGCGCAGCTTGGGGGCACCGGTCAGGGTGCCCATGTTCATGCAGGCCTGGTAGGCGTGCAGGGCGTCAAGGTCGGCGCGAAGGGTGCCCACCACCCGGGAGACCAGGTGCATGACGTGGCTGTAGCGATCCACTTTGAGCAGATCCTTGACGTAGCGGGTGCCGGGGGCGGAGATGCGGGCGATGTCGTTGCGGCCCAGATCCACCAGCATCAGGTGCTCGGCCACCTCTTTCTCGTCCTGGCGCAGCTCCAGCTCGATGCGGCCGTCCAGATCCAGGTTGATGCTGCCGTCCGGGTTGAGCCCACGGCGGCGGGTGCCGGCGATGGGGTACATCTCCACCTGGCGGCTGTTGGCGCAGAACTTGACCGCGCTCTCGGGGGAGGCGCCAAACAGGGTGAAGCCCTCGTCCTGCACGTAGAACATGTAGGGGCTGGGGTTGGTCTGCTTGAGACGGCGATAGGCGGCGACGGGATCCGGGCAGGGGAGGGAGAAGCTGCGGGACGGCACCACCTGGAAGATGTCACCACGGCGGATGAAGCCCTTGAGCTTCTCGACCTCGGCGCAGAACTGCTTGTCCCCCTTGTCGACGGCCAGGGCGCCGGTCAGCGGCGCCGTGCCTTGCGGCGCAGGCAGCGGCTGCTGACAGGCCTGCTTGAAGGACTCGAGGCGAGCGGTCAGGCGGGCGTAGCGCGCGTCCAGCTGCTCATCCTCTTCGCCGCCGAACAGGCAGGCCACCAACTGGGTGCTCTGCTTGATGTGGTCGATGGTGATCAGGGTCTCGGCCACATAGAAGCAGTAGTCAGGGCAGTCGTTGCTCCCCTCTGGCACCTCGGGCAAGTCTTCAAAGGAGGCGATGAGGTCGTAGGCGAAGCTGCCCGCCATGAAGAGGGCCTCTTTGCCCTGCTGGCATTGCAGCTCCCGCTGCAGGGTGCGCAGCACGTCCAGCACGCTGCTGCCCTTGAGGCGGCTGTCTTCGTCAAGCTCCCGATCGGACGCCGGGAAGTCGAGGTGCAGCTCGTCCGCCACCCGGGTCTGGGTGATGACGGCGGGCAGGCGCTGCTCCAGCATGCGCAGCAGGGCGGCGCCGTTGTCGCCGAGGGGGCGCACCTGCACGGCGCGGCCGCGGCACTCGATGCGCAGGCAGGCGTCCACCAGCAGCAGGCTCTGGGTGCCGGCCTTGGAGTCGATCTCCACCGATTCGAGCAGCAGGTTGTTGGGTCTGTCCTGGCAGAGTCGGGTATAGAGTGCCAGGGGGTCTGTCACATAGGGGGCATTGAGCCGGATGGTATCGAATTCGCCCAGGGGCAAACGGGTCTTGTTGCCTGTCATAATGCCTTCCCTTGCATGTGTTGTGTGTCACCGATGGTCATGGCGCTGTCTCTCTTGAAAATGGGTCGGGTTCGGGTCACGTCAGCGAGTTCGCAATCGCCATGTCAGTGTGCTTCTCTGAATTGTCGGTTTCATCACAGGTCCATTTGCCGGATAATAAAAAAGCCCGCTGGGGTCAGCGGGCTTTTTCTTTGGGTTCTTAACTTGCTGTCAGATTACAGGTACAGCAACGACCACACGCCCGCATGTCAGGGAGTGTGCCACCACCAGATGGTCAGGATGGAAGTCGTTTGCATGAGATTGAGTCCTGTAAAAAGATGTTTGCAATGAAGTGCCTACAGAAAACGATAAAGCCGCGGCCAAGTCAAGTCGCTTTTTTGCCGGCCTTTTCCAGGCAGGTCCCAAACAAGAGCGAAACACGCCGATGAGATTCGATCTTCATTGCCACACCACCGCCTCGGACGGGGTGCTGAGCCCCGCCGACCTGGTGCGCCGCGCCGCCGAAAAAGGGGTGGAGGTGTTAGCGGTCACTGACCACGATACCCTCGACGGGCTTGAGGAGGTGCGCCAGACCATCTCGGCCGACCAGTTGCCACTGCGCCTGGTGAGCGGGGTGGAGATCTCCACCGGGTGGGAGCATCACGAGATCCACATCGTGGCCCTCGGGGTGGACGAGAAAAATCCCCAGTTGCTCGCCTTTCTGGCAGGGCAGCGGGCTCGCCGGGAGGCGCGCGCCGAGGAGATCGGGCGTCGTCTGGAGAAGTGCCTCATCCCGGGCACCTATGAAGAGGCCAAGCAGCTCGCCGGTGACGCCGCCGTGACCCGGGCCCACTTTGCCCGGGTGCTGGTGGCGCGCGGGGTGGCCGACAATATGCAGAAGGTGTTCAAGAAGTACCTGAGCCGGGGCAACAAGGGCTATGTGCCCGCCGAGTGGCCCGGGATGGGGGAGGCCATCGAGGCCATCCACGCCGCAGGCGGGCTGGCGGTGCTGGCCCACCCGAGCCGCTACAATCTCACCGCCAAGTGGATCAAGCGGCTGCTGGTGGCCTTCAAGGCCGTCGGGGGGGATGCCATGGAGGTCTCCCTGCCCCAGCAGAGCCCACAGGAGCGGGCGAATCTCGGCCAGTGGGCCAGGGAGCACGATCTCTATATTTCGGTGGGGTCCGATTTTCACTTCCCCTCCAACTGGACCGAGCTTGGCCGCCACCTCTGGCTCCCCAAGGAGGGGATGCCGCTGTGGCTCGGTCACCCCGGTCATTTCGGGCTCACCCCCGAGGAGCATGCGGGCCTGCTGGCCAGCCGCTGAGCGCCCCGGGCCGGCATCTTTGATGCAGGCGAGTCTGCGTCAAACAGGTTAAGGTAGTGTCATGGGCCAAGGGGCCCTTGACCATGAAGCGGGCAACGAGCGTGCCCCCTATCGCGAGAAGAGCATATGAGTCAGCATTTTTACGTACATCCCGACAATCCCCAGGTTCGCCTCATCAGCCAGGCGGTGCAGATCCTGCAAAACGGCGGCGTCATCGTCTATCCCACCGACTCCGGCTACGCCCTGGGCTGCCAGATGGGCAACAAGGATGCCCTGGAGCGCATCTGCCGCATCCGTCGCATCGAGCCGAACCACGACTTCACCCTGGTGTGCCGGGATCTCTCGGAGATCTCCACCTATGCCAAGGTGGACAACACCGCCTTCCGGCTGGTCAAGAACAACACCCCCGGACCCTACACCTTCATCTTCAAGGCCACCAAGGAGGTGCCGCGTCGCCTCATGAACGAGAAGAAGAAGACCATCGGCATCCGGGTCCCGGCCAACAACATCGCGCTGGCCTTGCTCGAGGCCCTCGGTGAACCGCTGCTCTCCACCACCCTGATCCTGCCGGGCTCCGAGATGGCGGAGTTCGACCCCGAGGAGATCGCCGACAAGCTCGGCAAGCAGCTGGATCTGGTGGTCAACGGCGGGTATCTGGGCGAGCAGCCCACCACTGTGGTGGACTTCTCCGACGACGAGCCCGTGCTGCGTCGCCGCGGTGCCGGGGATCCGACGCCGTTTGAGTGATCTTGCCGACCCCGTGCCCGCGCTGACAACCCCCGCGGGCACGACGGGGGAGGCTTCCCTTCCCCCGCCCATCGCCACCGTGCTGGGGCAGCCCTACCATGAGCTGCCCCAGGACTTGTTCATCCCCCCCGATGCGCTGGAGGTGTTTCTCGACACCTTCGAGGGGCCGCTGGATCTCTTGCTCTACCTCATCCGGCGCCAGCAGCTCGACATCCTCAACCTGCCCATCCTGCAGATCACCGCCCAGTACATGGAGTACGTGGATCTGATGCAGGGTCTCAACCTCGAGCTGGCGGCGGAATACCTGCTGATGGCGGCCTGGCTCGCGGAGATAAAGTCCCGCCTGCTGCTGCCCAAGGCCCCGGAGCTGGAAGACGGGGAGGAGGGAGAAGACCCTCGCGTCACCCTCATTCGTCGCCTGCAGGAGTACGAGCGCTACAAGCTGGGGGCGGAGCGGGTCAATGCCCTGCCGAGGGTGGAGCGGGAGATCTTCGTCGCCGCCGCCATGGCGCCGGATTTTGGTGCCTTGAAGCCATTGGCGCCCGATGTTTCTCTGGTTGAACTCGCCCTTTACATGCAAAGTGTGGTAAAACGCGCGACTCATTTTGAACATCACCAGATCCGCCGCGAGCAGATCCCGACCCGGGTACGGATGGCGGAGATCCTCGCCATGCTCTCCCTGGGCCAGACCCTGCGCCTGGAGCAGGTGCTGCGGGCCGAGGAGGGGCGCATGGGAGTGCTGGTGACCTTCCTGGCCCTGCTGGAGCTGTGCAAGGAGCAATTGATCTGGATCTTGCAGGCGGAGCCCCTGGGCCCCATCCATTTTGCCCTGGCCAGTCAGGGGAAAGGGGAGGAGCATGAGCATCTACACTGAGCGAGGGGCGGCGCCAGGGGCGCGGACCCGGGAGGTCCACCGTGGCGCTGCCTGCTGAACGATTGAAGACCCTGATCGAGGCGGCGATCTTCGTGGCGGGGCGTCCCCTCACGGTGAGCGAAATCAAGGGCAGCGTGCTCTCGGACTACCCGGTCACCGGCCGCTATGTCCAGCTGCTGCTGGCAGAGCTCAGACAGGATTACAGCGAGCGGGGGGTCGAGCTCAAAGAAGTGGCCTCCGGCTGGCGTTTCCAGGCCCGCCAGGAGTATGCCGAGGAGCTGTCGCGCCTGTGGAGCGAGCGGGCTCCCCGTTATTCCCGCGCCGTGATGGAGACGCTGACGCTGATTGCCTATCGTCAGCCCATCACCCGGGCGGAGATAGAAGCCATCCGCGGGGTGGCGGTGTCGAGCCAGATCGTCAACACCCTCAAGGAGCGTGGCTGGGTGCGCAGCATCGGCCACAAGGAGGTGGCGGGTCGCCCCGAGCTGCTCGCCACCACCCGTGAATTTCTGGACTATTTCAACCTGCAGAGTCTGGAGCAGCTCCCCGAGCTGGATCCCGAGCTGCAGGCCCCCTTGTCGCTCATGCCGGGCGAGGGCGGTGACGGTCAGCCTCTGGCAGGCCGTGCTGAGCATGAACATGGTGGGGAGGCCAACGGGGCCTTCCCACAAGAGCCAAGGTTGTCCGCGATGTCGGCGGGCAGCGATCAACAATCAGGTAAACCCGATGAGTGAAAAACTGCAAAAAGTATTGGCCCGCGCGGGTCAAGGCTCCCGTCGTGAGATGGAGGCCCTGATCACCGCAGGTCGGGTCAGCGTGGATGGCAAGGTCGCCACGCTGGGGGATCGCGTCGAAGTGAACGCCGTGATCCGGGTGGATGGCCACCAGGTCAAGACCCGCGCCGCAGAGGAAGTGATCTGCCGCGTGCTGGCCTACCACAAGCCCGAAGGGGAGATGTGCACCCGTCACGATCCGGAAGGACGTCCCACCGTGTTTGATCGTCTGCCCAAGATGGATGGCGCCCGCTGGATAGCGGTCGGCCGCCTCGACGTCAACACCTCAGGCCTCTTGCTGTTCACCACCGACGGCGAGCTGGCGAACCGCCTGATGCACCCGAGCCACGAAGTGGAGCGGGAATACGCGGTGCGGGTCTTTGGCGAGATCACCGAAGCCATGCTGCAGCGCCTGCGCAAGGGCGTGCAGCTGGAAGACGGCATGGCCAAGTTCAACAAGATCAAGCCGGCTGGCGGTGAAGGGCTGAACCAGTGGTTCAACGTCACCCTGACCGAGGGCCGCAACCGGGAAGTGCGCCGCCTGTGGGAGTCCCAGGAAGTGCAGGTGAGCCGCCTGATGCGTATCCGCTACGGCGACGTCAAGCTGGATCGCGGCATCCCCCGCGGCGGCTGGCAGGAGCTGAAACTCCCCGAGGTGAACTACCTGCGCGGCCTGGTCAACCTGCCCAACGAGACCGAATCCAAGGTCGATTTGCAGCAGGATGGCAAGAGCACCCGTCACAAGCAGGCCGCCCAGATCCGTCGCGCCGTCAAGCGCCACAAGGAGATGCAGGGCAAGGAGCCGCGCGCCCGTGCCACCACCGCCCGTCGCAAGCCGACCTCCTCCACCCGCAATTCCGGCACCGGCAGCAAGTAAGCCGCCACCACGGGCCGCTCGCCCCGGACACGCCACAAGCCCGCACCCCAAGGTGCGGGCTTTTTTGTTTTCTGCTCCTGCCGGGCTCCTTGAGACTGAATCGCACAGGGGAGAGAAAGGGCCAGACAAGCTCCTCCCCCTTTTGAAGGGGGAGGCTGGGAGGGGGTGAGTAGTTGTTATGCTGACAGGGGTCATAGTCGGAGGAATACTGTCATGAACGAGAAGCCAGTTCGTGTTTTCAACCGCGAGGCCACGCTGGATAAACGGCGTGAACAGCGAAACAATCCAACAGAGCCTGAACGGCGATTGTGGCAGGCGCTTCGGGCTGGGCAACTCGGAGTCAAGTTTCGCCGTCAGCAAGGTATAGGCCCATACATTGCGGATTTTTACTGCCCCGGGCGGTTGTTGGTCATTGAGGTTGATGGCGACAGCCATTTCGACATGCGGGGTTTGCGTCATGACAAGCGACGGGATGCCTACATGGCGGCCCTGTCGCTGACGGTACTGAGATTTAGCAACAGGGAGGTGATGGAAAATCTACCCGGGGTGGTTGTCTCTATTCGGGCATGGCTTGATCGCGTCTGACCCCACCCCAGCCCTCCCCTTGCCAGGGGAGGGGGCCAGAGTGCCCTCTGTACGGGCTGGAAAGCGTCATAGACTTCCCTTTTTTGAAGGGGAGGTGGTTGCAGACGGGGATGTGCATCAGGATGGTTGCCCTGTCGGGACGGGCTTGTTAGCCTTTCGCGCACAAAGACAGGAGAAACCAATGAGCAAGGTACTGGATGAGCTGCTGGCGTTGCTGGCGCTCGAAAAGATCGAGGAGGGCCTGTTTCGGGGCCAGAGCCAGGATCTCGGGTTGCGATCCGTGTTTGGCGGACAGGTGATGGGGCAGGCCTTGTCAGCCGCCAAGCAGACGGTGGCAAGCGACCGCCAGGTCCACAGTTTCCACTCCTACTTCCTGCGACCCGGGGATGCCAACAAGCCCATCGTCTATGACGTGGAGAACATCCGCGACGGCCAGACCGTCTCCACCCGCCGGGTCAAGGCCATCCAGAATGGCAAGCCCATCTTCTACCTCAACGCCTCCTTCCAGGTGGAGGCCGAGGGCTTCGAGCACCAGGCGAAGATGCCGGCCGGCATCACGCCCCCCGAGCAGCTCAAGAGCGAGCTGGAGCTGGTGCGTCCCTACGAGCAGATGATCCCGGCGGCCCTGCGGGACAAGATCCTGTGCGAGAAGCCCATCGAAATTCGCCCCGTGACCCTGGTGGACCCCATCCGCCCGGATGTTCACGAGCCCCTTCGCTACACCTGGTTCAAGGCCAATGGCCCGGTGCCGGATGATCAGCGGGTCCACAACTACCTGCTGGCCTATGCCTCCGACTTCCACTTTCTGTTCGCCGCCCTGCAGCCCCACGGGGTCTCCTACTGGGAGCCGGACATGCAGGTGGCCACCATCGATCACTCCATGTGGTTCCACCGGGAGTTCCGGCTGGACGACTGGCTGCTCTACGTGGTGGACAGCCCGAGCGCCAGCGGCGGTCGGGGTCTGGTGCGCGGCCAGTTCTTCACCCGGGATGGGGTATTGGTGGCGAGCACCATGCAGGAAGGGGTGATCCGTCGCCGGGGCTGAGACGCCCCCTTGCGCCAACGAAAAACGGGAGCCGATGGCTCCCGTTTTTTATTGCCTGCGCTATCAGGCTGCGTCCTGCTCGGTGCTGAGTGCTGGCTCGCCCCGGGCGAAACGATCGGCCCACAGGGCGATGACGCCGTCACCGGTGACGTTGCAGGCGGTGCCGAAGCTGTCCTGGGCCAGGTAGAGGGCGATCATCAGGGCGATGGAGGCCTCACCGAAGCCGAGCATGGAAGTGAGCAGGCCGAGCGCGGACATGACACCGCCACCCGGTGCGCCCGGCGCGGCAATCATGATGACGCCCAGCATCATGATGAAGGGCACCATGGTGCCGTAGCCCGGAATGGCCAGGTGTTCGGAGAGGAACATCACCGCCGTGGCGCAGGTCACCAGGGTGATGGTGGAGCCGCACAGGTGGATGGTGGCGCACAGGGGCACGGTGAAGTTGGCGATGCCGTCGCTCACGCCGTTGCGCTTGCTGGCTTGCAGGGCCACCGGAATGGTGGCGGCGCTGGACATGGTGCCAAGGGCGGTGAAGTAGGCGGGCAGCATGTTCTTGATGAGCATGACGGGGGAGCGCCCCTGGGTGAGGCCGGTGCCGACGAACAGGACGCAGAGCCAGATCCAGTGCATGACGATGGCCATCACCAGCACCACCCCGAAGGTCTTGAGGGTGGCGAAGACGGTGCCTTCCACCGTCATCTCGACGAAGACGCCGGCGATGTAGAAGGGGAGCAGGGGAATGATCACGCGTGCCAGCAGGCGGTCGATGATGTCACGGCCCTGATCGGCGACCCGGCGCAGGTCGGTGGCCTGGGTGGCGCTGATGCCGATGCCGAACACGAAGGCGGCGGCCAGGGCCGACATCACCCCGAACAGGGGCGGGATCTCGAGATTGATGTAGGAAGCGAGCTTGGTGGCAGCCTCGGCGGTGGGCTCGGCGGCCGTGGTCAGGTGCGGGATCAGGTGGCTCGCCACGGTGAAGGCGAACAGGCCCGCCAGTATGGTGGAGCAGTAGGAGAGCCCTACCGTCTTGCCCAGCAGCTTGCCGGAGTTCTTCGGCAGGCTGGCGATGCCGCTCATGATGAAGAAGAGGATGATGAGCGGGATGGTGAAGGTGATGAGCTGGCCTATCACCGTCTTGGCGGTGAACAGCACGCGGGCGACCCATTCGGGGGCATAGAGACCGAGCAGCAGGCCGGCGAGGATACCGGCAACCAGATTGAGAACGAGTTTCATGGGGGAATCCAGGTGTTGGTGTCTGATTTGTTATTTAATTTTGATTTTAATGCCGCTTTTTAACACAAACACCGCATCTTGTCTGCTTTATGGTGGTTAACTCAGGGTTAAATATTGTTAACGGGCTGAATGCCGTGAGGTGTCACTGCCCTCGGGGGCTTTCGCGGATCAGCGCCGCACCAGCAAGGCGTGCAGCCAGGGGCCGTTCACTTCATCTTCCCCCACCCAGCCATGGTGCAGGGTGAAGGGGAGGGGAGCGATCAGGCGTCGCAGTCCCGCCTCGTCGAGCCGGGTCTGCAGGGGATATTCCCCCGACCGTGGCAGCGGTTCGCCCTTCCCGTGGGGGAAGGAGGCGTAGAGGGGGCCCCCGGCCTTGAGCAGGGTGGCCAGATGACCGAGCGCCGGGGCTATCTCGTGCTCGGGCAGACAGGGGAGGGAGCCGCTGGCCCAGATGCCGTCATAGGGAACGACGCTTTGCATCTGCTCGACGCGGCAGACTCGCACCGGCTGACCGCACAGGCGCGAGGCGGCAGCGGCCTGCGCCCGGCTCGCATCGAAGGCGGTCACGGTGAGGCCTTGCTGGCGAAAGAGGCGCAGATCCTCTCCTGCCCCGCAACCGGCCTCCAGCAGATGACGGCCGTTGCCCAGCAGGGCCAGGAAGAGAGCATGGGCGCCTGCCACGAGGGCGGGGCGAGGGGCGGCGTCGCGCGCCGGCGCGGGGGCGTGTGGCAAGGGTGTCGGGCTCATCGTGATGGGGGGCGATACTCTAGCAGGTTTGCCCCCGGCTGTTGAGCATTGGCGGGGGCGGCGCGTCTTGCAGACTCAGGGGTGGCGGCGAAGGGTGGGGCTCGCGATGAGGGTGAACAGGGTATCGAGGAGAAAGTCCGACTCCTCAATCAGATCGATGCGATCCGGGAAGTGCAGCCAGTTGATGATGTAGCCGTCCAGGGTGCAGTGGAGCAGGGTGGCGGCGCGGCGCAGATCCAGCCCCTCGGGCAGTTGGCCGCGGTGCACGGCATTGGCCAGGGTGATCTCCAGATCCCGGAAGAAATTCATGGATTGCAGGTGCATGTGCTCGCGCATGACGGCGGCCTCTCCCTCCATGGATTCCAGATTGAACATGATGGTGAACATCTGCTGGTGGGCGGGCTCGGTGCTGATCTTGAGCATCACCTCCTTGAGAAAGCTGCGCAGCTTGCCCAGGGGATCCGGCTCCGCCTCGTCGACGCAGGCATCGAGCTGGTGGGATAGGGGGGCACACAGCTCCTCCCACAGGGTGACGAACAGCTCTTCTTTATTCTTGAAGTGCCAGTAGATGGCGCCCCGGGTGAGGTCCGTCGCCTTGGCGATATCGGTCAGGCTGGTGCGTGCCAGCCCCTGTTGGCAGAAGAGATCCAGGGCCGTGCTCATGATGTTGCAGCGGGTTTGCTGTGCCTCTTCTTTGGTGCGTCTGGCCATTGACTCCGGTCCTGTTTAAAAGTGAAAAAAGTTTCTTACATACATTCATGAATGTATGTATATTGCCTCATCTTCGCCGTTTTACCAACAGGGGCCTTATAAACCCTGTGGTTTTGTCACTTCTTTTTGATTGAAACTGAGGTTCAGAGACTTGATGCATAAACATATTCTCGCACGTTCGGTCGGCCTTGCCTTGCTGGCAAGCGGCCTGCTGGCTGGCTGTGGTGACAAGGACGGGGCCCAGCAGGCCATGGGGGAGATGCCTCCCGCCGCCGTGGACGTGGTCACCCTCCATACGGCCCCCCTGCAACTGTTGTCCGAGCTCACCGGCCGCACCGCCCCCCTGCGGGTGGCCGAGGTGCGTCCCCAGGTGAACGGCATCATCCTCAAGCGCCTGTTCACGGAGGGGAGCGACGTCAAGGCCGGTCAACTGCTCTATCAGATTGATCCCGCCGTCTATCAGGCCGAAGTGGCTTCCGCCAAGGCCAACCTCGCCAAGGCCGAGGCCAACGAGCGCAGCGCCCGCCTCAAGGCCCAGCGCTACGCCGAGCTGGTGAAGGTGAAAGCCATCAGCAGCCAGGAGTATGACGACGCCGACGCGGCCTGGAAACAGCAGCTGGCCGAGATCGGGGCCGCCAAGGCCGCATTGCAGACCGCCAACATCAACCTGGCCTACACCCGCATCACGGCCCCCATCAGCGGCCGCATCGGCAAATCGGCGGTGACCGAGGGAGCCCTGGTCACCGCCCAGCAGGCGGACAGCCTCACCTCCATCTCCCAGCTCGATCCCATGTACGTGGACGTGCGCCAGTCCACCGCCGACCTGCTGCGCCTCAAGCGCCTGGTGGCCGAGGGCAAGCTGACCCAGGGGGAGAAGGACGGGGCCGGTGTCAGCTTCCAGCTGGAAGATGGCAGCCAGTATGGCGAGAAAGGAGCCCTCCAGTTCTCCGACGTGACCGTGGACGAGGCGACCGGCATGGTGACCCTGCGGGTGATCGTGCCCAACCCGGATCAACTGCTGCTGCCCGGCATGTTCATGCGCGCCACCTTGCAGGAGGGCGAGCGCCCGCAAGGCCTGCTGGTGCCCCAGACTGCCGTGACCCGTACCCCCAAGGGCGGTGCCACCGTCATGGTGGTGACGGCGGACAACAAGGTGGAGCTGCGTGAAGTGCAGGTCGGCCGCATGTCCGGCGACAGCTGGGTGGTGGAGTCCGGTCTCAAGGCTGGCGAGAAGGTGATCGTCGCCGGTCTGCAGAAAGTCAAACCCGGGGTCGTGGTGGCGCCCACTGAACGTGCCGGTAACAGCGCACAACAGACCCCGGCAACCAAGCAGTAGGATGGAGTAGTCGCCTCATGGCACGTTTTTTCATAGATAGACCCATTTTCGCCTGGGTGATCGCCTTGGTGATCATGCTGGCTGGGGCCATGGCCATCATCGGCCTGCCGGTGGCCCAGTACCCGACCATCGCCCCGCCGGCGGTTGGCATCTCCGCCAGCTACCCGGGGGCCTCCGCCAAGACGGTGGAAGACTCGGTGACCCAGATCATCGAGCAGAACATGACCGGGCTGGATCACCTGCTCTACATGTCGGCGCAATCCGACTCGTCAGGGAACGTCAGCGTGACCCTCACCTTCAAGCCGGGTACGGATCCCGACATCGCCCAGGTGCAGGTGCAAAACAAGCTGCAACAGGCCATGTCGCTCCTGCCCCAAGAGGTGCAGCAACAGGGCGTGCGGGTCCAGAAGACCTCCAGCAGCTTCCTGATGGTGGCAGCCTTCATCTCCACCGATGGCGCTATGACCAACGATGACCTGGCGGACTATGTGGTAGCCAACATCAAGGAGCCCCTGAGCCGTCTGGACGGGGTCGGTGACATCACCTTGTTCGGCAGCCAGTACTCCATGCGCGTCTGGCTCGATCCCCACAAGCTCAACCGGGTGCAGATGACCCCGGCCGACATTCAGGCCGCCATCAAGGCCCAGAACGCCCAGGTTGCCTTCGGCAAGCTGGGGGGGACCCCTGCGGTGAGCGATCAGCAATTTACCGCCACCATCATGGGCCAGACCCGGCTCTCCACCGTGGAGGAGTTCAACAACATCCTGCTGCGGGTGAACCAGGACGGCTCCAAGGTCCAGCTCAAGGACGTGGCCCGGGTCGAGCTTGCCGGTGAAAACTACGACGCGACCGCGCTCTACAACGGCCAGGCCACCGCCGCCGTCGCCATCAAGCTGGCGACCGGTGCCAACGCCCTGGACACCGCCGAGCACGTGCGGACCAAGCTGGGTGAACTCTCCGAGTACTTCCCGGCCAACATGGAGATCGTCTATCCCTACGACACCACGCCGTTCGTGAAGATCTCCATCGAGGAGGTGGTGCAGACCCTGATCGAGGCGATCTTCCTGGTGTTCTGCGTCATGTATCTGTTCTTGCAGAATTTCCGGGCAACCCTGATTCCGACCATCGCGGTGCCCGTGGTCCTGCTCGGCACCTTCGGGGTGATGGCGGCCTTCGGCTTCTCCATCAACACCCTGACCATGTTCGGTCTGGTGCTCGCCATCGGCCTCTTGGTGGATGACGCCATCGTGGTGGTGGAGAACGTGGAGCGTCTGATGAGCGAGGAGGATCTCTCCCCCCTCGAGGCGACCCGCAAGTCCATGACCCAGATCACCGGCGCCCTGGTGGGCATCGCCCTGGTGCTGTCGGCGGTGTTCGTGCCCATGGCCTTCTTCGGTGGCTCTACCGGTGCCATCTATCGCCAGTTCTCCCTCACCATCGTCTCGGCCATGGTGCTCTCGGTGCTGGTGGCCCTGATCCTGACCCCGGCCCTGTGTGCCACCCTGCTCAAACCCATGAAGCACGGTGAATTCGGCGCCCAGCGCGGCTTCTTCGGCTGGTTCAACCGCTTCTTCGACACCAGCGCCAACCGTTACCAGAACGGCGTGCGCAAGGTGATCAAGCAGGGCACCCGCTACGGCATCATCTATCTGGCCATGCTGGCGGTGCTGGCGGTGCTCTTCATGCGCATGCCCACCTCCTTCCTGCCGGAAGAGGATCAGGGGGTCATCATGTCCATGGTGCAGCTCCCGGTGGGGGCGACCAAGGAGCGGACCGAGGTGGTGCTCGGGGAGATGCGCGACTACTTCCTCGAGAACGAGAAGGAGAACGTGGACTCCGTGCTGACAGTGGCGGGCTTCAGCTTCGCAGGTAGCGGTCAGAACAGCGGCATGGCCTTCATCAAGCTCAAGGACTGGAGCGAGCGCAAAGGAGAAGAGCGCAGCGCCAATGCCATCATCGGCCGCGCTATGGGGTTCCTGTTCAGCATCAAGGAAGCCCAGGTCTTCGCCTTCAACCTGCCCCCTATTCCGGAACTCGGCACGGCCACCGGCTTCGACTTCTTCCTGCAGGACCGTGGCGGTCTGGGTCATGAGAAGCTGATGCAGGCACGCAACCAGCTGCTCGGCATGGCGGCGCAGGATCCCAACCTGGTGCGGGTACGCCCGAACGGGATGGAAGACACGCCCCAGCTCGACATCAAGATCGATTACGAGAAGGCGCTGGCCCAGGGGCTCTCCATCACCGACATCAACAACACCCTGTCGGCAGCCTGGGGCTCCTCCTATGTGAACGACTTCGTCGACAGAGGCCGGGTCAAGAAGGTCTATCTGCAGGCGGATGCCCCTTTCCGGATGAACCCGGAAGATCTGAAGCTGTGGTACGTGCGCAACAGCGCGGGCCAGATGGTGCCCTTCTCCGCCTTTGCCAGCACGGAGTGGAGCTTCGGCTCGCCCCGTCTTGAGCGCTACAACGGTGTCTCCGCCATGGAGATCGTCGGTGAGGCGGCCCCGGGCAAGAGTACGGGTGATGCCATGGCGGCCATCGAGGAGATGGTGAAACAGTTGCCGGAAGGGATCGGCATCGAGTGGACCGGCCTCTCCTTCCAGGAGCGTCAGGCAGGCTCCCAGGCGCCGGCCCTGTACGCCATCTCGCTCCTGGTGGTCTTCCTCTGTCTGGCGGCCCTCTATGAGAGCTGGAGCATTCCGTTCTCGGTCATGCTGGTGGTGCCGCTCGGGGTGCTGGGGGCCATTTTGGCCGCGACCCTGCGCGGGCTTGAGAATGACGTCTACTTCCAGGTGGGCCTGCTCACCACGATCGGGCTGTCGGCCAAGAACGCCATCCTCATCGTCGAGTTCGCCAAGGAGCTGCACGACAAGGGGATGAGGCTCGGGGATGCGGTGGTGGAGGCCTCGCGTCAGCGCCTGCGCCCCATCCTGATGACCTCGCTCGCCTTCATCCTGGGGGTACTGCCCCTGGTGATCAGCACCGGGGCGGGCGCCAGCAGCCGAAACGCCATCGGGACCGGCGTGATGGGGGGGATGATCAGTGCCACCGTGCTCGCCATCTTCTTCGTGCCGCTGTTCTTCGTGCTGGTGATGCGCTATTTCACCGAACGCAAGCATGCCGGGGAAGAGAGTGTCCACACCAAGGAGATCAACCATGACTAAGACCCTGATCGCCCTTGGCGTGACCCTGATGCTGGGGGGCTGCTCCATGGCCCCCGACTACCAGCGCCCCGAGCTGCCCCAAGGTGCCTCCTGGCAAGCTGACCTGGCCGCCAAGGGGGAACTTGCCCCCTGGCGCCAGCAGTTCCAGGACCCGGCCCTGCAGACGCTGATCGGCACCGCCCTTGAGAGCAACCGGGATCTGCGCCTGGCAGCCCTCAACGTCGAGGCCTACGAGGCGAAATACCGCATCCAGCGGGCGGCCCAGTTGCCGACCCTGGCCGCCAGTGGCAGCGGCATCCGCCAGCAGGGATCCGACGATCTCAGTAGTACGGGGCAGGGCACCATCAGCAGCCAGTACGGCGCCAACATCGGCATCACCGCCTATGAGCTGGATCTGTTTGGCCGGATCCAGAGCCTGAAAGATCAGGCCCTTGAGACCTATCTGGCGCAAATCGAGACCCAGCGCAGCACCCAGATCGCCCTGGTGGCCTCGGTGGCCAATGCCTACTTCACCCTGCTGGCGGATCAGGAGTTGCTGGCCCTTAGCCAGGCGACCCTCGCCACCGAGCAGGAGAGCTATGCCCTGACCGAGCACAAATACCGCCTGGGCGCCGCCTCCGAGATGGAGCTGGCCCAGGGGCGCACGGCACTGGAAAACGCCAAGGTCAGCCAGGCGCAATACCAGCGTCTGGTGAAGCAGGACAGAAATGGTCTGGCCCTGCTGCTTGGCACCGATATCCCGGTGCTGGCGGCACAACCGGCCACCCTGGCCGAGGTGAAACTGGCGCCGATCCCGGTGGGGGCTCCCTCCAGCCTGTTGCAGCAACGCCCGGACATCCTGGCGGCGGAGCACAACCTGAAGGCGGCCAACGCCAACATAGGGGCGGCCCGCGCCGCGTTCTTCCCGACCATCTCGCTCACCGCGACGGCGGGCACCGCCAGCAACCAGCTGAGCGGTCTGTTTGACGGCGGCACCGGCACCTGGACCTTCATGCCCCAGATCAATCTGCCCATCTTCGATGGCGGCAAGCGCGTTGCGGATCTGGATGTGGCCGAGGTGGGGACCAGGCAGGCGGTGGCGAGCTACGAGAAGAGCATCCAGACCGCCTTCAAGGAGGTCGCGGATACCCTCGGTGCCCAGGCTGACTACGCGCAGCAGCTGCAGGCGCAACAGGCGCTGGTGGATGCCAATCAGACTTACTTCAGGCTGGCGGAGGTGCGTTACGAGCAAGGGGTGGACAGCTACCTGACCCGCCTCGATGCCCAGCGCTCCCTGTTCAGCGCCAAGCAGGGGCTCATCAGCACCCGGCTCGCCCAGCTGAGTAACCAGGTCGCCCTCTACAAGGCCGTCGGTGGCGGCTGGCAGGCGCCGAAGGACGCAGAGCCGGCATCAGACAAACAGGGTTGACCCCTCGGGGTTGACGTAAAAAGCATCAGGGGCGAACCACTAGGTTCGCCCCGTTTTTTTATCTGTTATGTCGAGAAGCCAAATCGAGGCAGGTGACAAAGGTATGAAAGTGCTATTCACCTGACTGTTGTCCACAAGGGAGTGGTCATATGGCTTCAAACCGGATAACAAAACGGTATCCCTACCGTGTTATCTGGAGTCACCGTTGACCTGCAACGAGAAAATAGCACGCTGTAAACTCCGCTTGTTAAAGCTCGCCAAAGATCTCAATAACGTAAGCAAAGCCTGCAAGCTGATCGGCCGAGGGCTTGCTCGACAAACTGCCCGGCTGTAAAGGGCACATCCCAACCGGGTCGCTCCCGAGATTGAACAGGCCATCCTCGATAACTCTCTCACCAATCCAACCCAGTACCCGCTGTGGTCTGCACAAAGACGTGTCTGCAAAGCATCAACGTCAGTGCGGGCGATCTGAGTGGCGTATGACAACGTCACGACCTGCTTTCCAAGCTCGGCCGCTTGTTGTGCCTCGAGAAAACCCATCGGGAGTAGACGATGGAGCTCAATGATGAATAAGTTCGCCTGCTCTAGCGCTTCAGTCCTGAGTTTCGCGAACGCCAGATCGAAGTTAACTACATTGGGGAACTGGTGGCGTGCGATACCTTCATCGTCGGTGTACTCAAGGGGGACAAGGTGTATCTGGAAATCGTGCTGGACGGCTAAAACCGTCATGCCTGGGGACGGCACTATACCGGCAAGTTGCCGGTGACTTCGGTTCATGTGCTCAATGAAACGGTCCTGCCGTTCTTTGAAGCACATGAACCGTGTGTCTATCCCATCTCCTGTCAGATAACTGGCGCGCGTTCTGCGGACGCCCTGACCATCATCCCAACGAGCTGTTCTTGCAACTGGGGGATTGAACTCTGGGCTAACACGGTACGCAGGCCACAGAGCAATGACTTTATCGAACGACTGCATCGTACCATGCTGGATGAACACTTTCTTATCAAGAGGCGGACGACCAAGCCGTAAGGTCCCGGAATGAGTCAGTGGGGCAGATTCAGACAGACTTACATCGCTACCTGGAGCGCTGCAACACCCAGCTGTCACATCTGGGTAGGATGTTGGAGGTACATACCTCCTATCGTATGTTCAAGAAGGGGCAAAAGTTGACACCGAAGGAACTGCGCTCTAAATCAGCGTAAGGCGCTGTGAGGTATCCTGATTTTCACAGACAGTCCCGATTGTTACGATGAGACAATCGGGGGTATTGAATGAAATCGAGAGAACACTATTCACCAGAGTTTCGGGCAGAGGCGGTTCGACTGGTGTTGGAGCAAGGCCTTGGCCAAGCTGAAGCCGCCAGAAGGTTGGGTATTGCCAAAGGCACACTGAGCAACTGGGTGGTCGCAGCCAAAGGAGGAAAGGATACATCGGCCATTCCCGGAGCGCGTTCTGTCGCCGAGCTGGAGGCTGAAGTGGCCCGGCTACGCAAAGCTCTCGCACAAGCCAACATGGAGCGCGACATCATAAAAAAGGCCGCCGCGTACTTTGCTCAGGAGTCACTGCCAAGTACGCGTGGATAGCCAACCAACAGGACATCTATCCCATTTCCGTTATCTGTCGTGTGCTGGAGGTCTCTCGTGCGGGCTTCTACCACTGGCGCCAGCGTCCACCGTCACAGCGCCAACAAGAAGATGAACGACTCAAGGTCGCCATTCGGGCTGCTCACAGCAAGACGCGCCAGACCTATGGCGCATCGCGTTTACAAGCTGAGTTGGCCGCCGAAGGATTTTACGCTGGGCGGGACCGGATTGGGCGATTGCGCCGTGAAATGGGGTTGTCTTGCAAACAAAAGCGCAAATTCAAGGCGACAACCCATTCTGCTCATTCCCTGCCCGTGGCGGAGAATCTCCTTGGTCAGGTCTTTGCGCCGACGAAGCCCAACGAAGTCTGGACCGGTGATATCACCTATATTGCCACCGACGAAGGCTGGCTTTATCTGGCTGGTCTCAAGGATGTGTTTACCTGTGAGATAGTGGGTTATGCGATGGGAGAGCGAATGACCACCGGGTTGGTCAGTCAGGCGCTGTTTCGGGCTGTGCAGCAGAAGAGGCCACCCGTTGGGCTTATTCATCACACAGACCGGGGCAGTCAGTACTGTGCCAAGGCTTACCGGGCTCTCCAGGTACAATTTGGCATGCAGACCTCCATGTCACGCAAGGGGAACTGCTTCGACAATGCCCCGATAGAAAGCTTCTGGGGGTCTCTTAAAAATGAACTGGTTCACCACCATAGATTCGAGACGAGAGCGGAGGCCAAGGCAGCGATTCAGGAATACATAGAGATTTTTTACAACCGCCAGCGTCGGCATTCACGACTTGGCAATGTCAGCCCGGCGGAGTTTAACAAGAGGTATTGGAGAACTGCTCAGGCTGCTTGATCCGGGACTGTCCGATCTTGTCAGGACACCTCATTCAGTTTGTTTATGGCACTGACATACGCCATGACTTCTCCCACTTGGCCATTGTAGTTACGCAGACTGATTCTCC
>NZ_JAPDBQ010000053.1:0-24490 GCF_027705325.1 Aeromonas sp. QDB18 | reverse complement strand
GAAGAGGGATTTGGTGATCAGATCATGGGCTTCACCAAAAGTTCCATTCAGGTCGAGCTGATTTGGGCAACAACGCCGATCAGATGTTGATTCGTTTGCAGCCTTCCATTCAATCGTTTTCCTGCCCGTGTTTGCTCGCATGTTAGTGACCACTCTCGCGCCTGGTACAGGTGTACGCCGAGATTTTTTTGTACTTGCTGATGAAACTTTCATAAAATAGGACTGGTTAGACCTCTTTACAGGCTTTGAATCGAATAGGGATCGGTAAATGAAAGTTGTCGATTTTCTGAAGCACAAGCGCGAAATTCTGGCGCAACACCCCTTTGAGCTCAAGGATTGGCTCTCTCCGGCGATCCGCGACTACTGGCGTGAGTTTCAGCAAAAGGCACACCTTCACCCCTTGCTGGGAAGAGTGCTGGATCTGCAGGGGGAGTCACAGGATGCCCGCCAGCAAGAGGCTGCCAGAGTCACCCAGGTCGCGAATGGCCAGCCTGCCCTGGCGCAGGATCCCGTGGTGGAGCTCGAAGGCGAAGCAGCGGCACTCTATGCCGAGTTGCAGACCCGCATCGGTGAAGAGACCCATGTAGGTGAGTGGTTGCAGGTCACCCAGGCGTTGATCAACCAGTTCGCGACCGTGACCGGCGATCATCAGTGGATCCACACCGATCCCGAGCGTGCGGCAGCCGAGTCTCCCTTCAAGACCACCATTGCCCACGGCTTCCTGACTCTGGCCCTGCTGCCCCAGTTGACCGGTTCGGTGGACGAGAGCACGCCGGAGTTCCCGACCGCTCGCATGGTGGTGAATTTCGGTCTGGAACAGGTCCGCTTCCCTTATCCTATCAAGGTGGACAGCAACATCCGCGCCCGGACCAAGCTGTCGCGTGTCACGCCCATCAAGGGAGGCATCGAGCTCCTCAAGGAGATCAAGATAGAGATCGAGGGGATCCGTCGCCCTGGCTGCGTCATCGAGTCGGTCACCCGGATCTATTTCTGACGCGCTCGTCTTGCGTCCATGAACACAGGCCCACTTCGGTGGGCCTGTGCCGTTTCTGGCGGGTTAAAAACTCGCCCCCAGGGTGATGAGGTGACGCCACTCCTTCTCGCTCACATCCATGTTCAGGCCATGGTAGTCGAGCCAGGCATCGTCCCAATCCAGCTCGCTTGACCAGGAGAGACGCAAATGATCGCTGAAGTAATACCTGAGGCCCAGGCTGCCGCTGACGGACTGCTTTCTGGTCAGATAGGGGGATGGTTGGTCGACGAACCTTTCATAACTGCCCTTGCCAAACAGCTCGAACTTCTCTTCCCAGAGGGTCCAGGGCTGCCGGTAGTCCCAACCCAGGCTGACGAAGGGGTAATTGATGAACCTGTCGTCAAACAGGTCTGAGTTGCTCCACACCTCCGGCCTGAAATAGGCCCGCTCCAGGCCGAGCTGGCTGATGATCTCCAGCCGGCGTTGTCTGTCATTCCAGAAGCGGTAGCCGGGACCGGAGGCATAGTCAATCTCCAGATAGCCTACCTCGATCATGTTGTAATCGATGTCGACGGAAGATCGCAGGAACCAGTGATCGTCGAAGAAGAAGTCGAGCTTGGGTTTGAGCTTGTACTCGTGGCTGTCGGTGATGTTGTTCGCCGTTTCGTAGATGTACTCGCCATCCAGGCTGTAACGCCAGTCCAGATTGGCAAACTCGGTGGAGACCTTGAGATTGACGTTGTTGGTCTTCTTGGTGTTCTCCTTGAGCTTGATGTTGAGATCCCCGTTCCCCGTCAGCAGCCAGGCATTGGCCTCATCAGGAGAGTCCAGCAGGGGGATCCCCGTCTTGGTGAGCGGCTTGGGTTTCTCCTGCTTGTCCAGACGCCAGCGTTTGATGGCGTGGCGCGGGACCGTCATGGCCTGGCTGTAGGCGGGCTTGATACGGATCTGCTCGTCCGTGATCTCCTCTATGGTCCCGCTCAGACGATCGCCGTTGCGCATCCAGAGGATGTCCGCCATCGCCGCGGAGCCAGGCAGCAGAAACAACAGGCAAACCACATGACTGATTCTGTTCATGGTGGTCAGGCCTTCAGCCGCTCACGGGCTTGGGCAGCCCGCTCTTGTGCTCGAGCAGGGCGGTCACCCGGGCACTGTCGATGTCGGGGGCAGCGATGAACTGCTCGGCTTCGGGGGAGAGCACCAGCGGCGCCCCCTGTGCCATCTCCGCTTCGGTGCGGGAGAGGGGAGAGTGTACCTCCAGCCAGCGACGACCGTCAGGTTCCACCGCCATCTTGACCGGCTGGTTGATGACCCGGACCGGGGTGCCGACGGGAACAAGACCAAACAGGGTTTCGATGTCATCCGGGCGCAGCCGGATACAACCCGCGCTGACTCGCAGGCCGACCCCGAAATCCTTGTTGGTGCCGTGGATGAGGTAGTCCTTGTTGCCATAGCCAAGACGCATGGCGAACTTGCCGAGGGGGTTGTCGGGGCCGGGGGGGACCACGGCGGGCAGATCGATCCCCTTCTGCTCCAGCCAGGACTTGCGGACCATGGGGCCGGGCACCCAGGTCGGGTTGGGATTTTTCGCGATGACGGTGGTGGTCATCTCCGGCGTCTCGCGGCCGATGTCACCGATCCCGATGGGCAGCACCATCACCTCCTGCTTGCCCTTGGGGAAGTAGTAGAGGCGAAGTTCAGGCAGGTTGATGACGATGCCTTCTCGCGGCACGTCGGGCAGCAGCATCTGGGTCGGCAGAGTGAGCCGGGTGCCCGGGGTGGGCAGATAGGGGTCTACGCCGGGATTGGCTTCGAGCAGTGCCAGAAAGCCTGTCCGAGTATGCTTGCCGACCAGTTCCAGATGATCGCCAGGCTGTACGATGTAATCTTCCAGGGCGCCGATGAGACGGCTGTCCGCTGGCGGCAGGGGATAGGTGTTGGACCAGACAGGTGCGGCCCAGAGGCTGGCGGCGGCCAGCAGCAGTGAGACGATACGAGTGTTGAGCATGGTTGTTCCTATCGGCTGGGGCGAGGGACGGGTTCCCTTCCAAAAAATGAGCAGAGATTGTCAACGAATCCCGCGGGGATTACCAGTCCGGCACCATGACTGCCGGGAGGGCGGTGGCGAGCGCGTCACAGGGTGTCACTGGCCCATCAGGCTCGCCGTATTCGCCCACCCGGAACCGGGTACAGGGTGGAGACAGTGAGCGAGGAGGCGCTGCCGGGTGAAAGTCACTAGTGTTGTGAGGGGCGGGATCGCCGGATGGCGGTTTTATCGCCAGTCGTCTGATCTGCAACGAGATTTACATTGATTTCCCGGCTAGGGTTGGGTCAATATGAGTGCCCGTGGAGAGATGCCGGAGTGGCCGAACGGGATTGACTCGAAATCAATTGTGGCAGCAATGCCACCCAGGGTTCGAATCCCTGTCTCTCCGCCATTTATTCCCCTCAAGCCCGCGCCCGTCGCGGGTTTGTCATTTCTACTGTCCATCCCCCGGCTCAGCCATCTCCCAATGTCTTTTCCGATTTGAGGCCTGTGGTCACGGGGTAGCGAAGTCTTACCCCATTCTCTCGAATGTCCATTCACCTGATTAGCCACTTGCCGGCCCAGACAGGTCTCCCGGGGTCATCACCAACATGGTGATGGGGCATGGGCCCGCACCTGCAGGGTCATCTGGCCTCAGCCATCGCGATCCCCCTGATAGGCGCAGAAAGCCTGCGAGTAGATGTGTCCAGAGCTCGATATTGGTGCTTGGTTTTCTATCCCGCAGCCATCATCAGAGCAACGTGGCTGCGGGTTGGAGACTCATGCCTTGCGGCTGGCGAGCTGGCGAAGGCGCTGGGTGCTCTGGTGCAGACTCTGGTGCTGCACCTCGTTCAGGGCGCAGTGCTTGAGCACGTACTCGGCGCTGGCCACCACCGTCTTCCAGCGCGGTGCCTTGGGCAGGGTGTCGAGGTTCAGGTACTTGTCGAGGGTGCGGGTCTGGGGACTGGAGCGGTCCATGTAGACCCGCCACAGCTTGCTCTTCTCCGCCAGCACTATCTTGCCCTTGCCGGTGCTCTGCTGCCAGGTCTCCAGGGTGAGACGCATGGTGTCCACCAGGGCGCGGCGCAGAGGTTCGTCATCCTGCTGGCGAATGAGATCGTCGGCCAGCGACCTGAACTCCCCTCCCAGCCGGCTCAGTTCCCCCAGCAACTGGCCATCCTCGATGATGGCCTGGCGAGAGAGGCTCTTGAGGGCGTTCTCCAGTGCAGCCATGCGATTGTCGTCCTGGCGCGGTTCTGTGCCAAGGGTCAGCGTATAGGCGTGCTGCCCCCCCAGGTTGATGGGCAGGGCGCGGGCGTTGAGGGTGTCTCGCTGGCCCGCCACCAGGAAGTCCAGCTCCCGCTCCGGCTGCGCGGTCATGTCGGGCCACTGGCTTGCCAGCGGGGCGGCCAGCCACTCGTCCAGCATCTGCCCCTCCATGGCTTCCGGCTCCTGACCCAGCAGGCGCGCCAGGGCCCGGGAGGCAAACAGCACCCCTCCTTGCTCATCGAGGAAGACCATGGGGTCGGCCCCCTCGCCAAGCAGGGCGAGGAGCCGCTCCTGATCCTGGTGCAGTTGCTCCTGGAGCAGCAGACGGTGCTCTATCTCCTGTTTGAGCAGGCGGTTCTCCACCAGGGAGGCGCGCCCGGCGCTGGCCTCCAGCAGGGCCCTCACCCGGGCGAACAGCTCCTCCTTGCAGAAGGGTTTCACCAGATAGTCGTTGGCCCCGGCGTTGAAACCCTCTTCAATCTCCTTGGGCTGGTTGAGGGCGGTGAGCAGCAGCACCGGCAGCTTCTCCTTGGGGTGCTGCTGGCGCAGACGGCGGCAGACGTCGAAGCCCGAGAGGGTGGGCATCATCACATCAAGCAGGATGAGATCCACCGGCTCCTGAGCCAGCTTGGTCAGGGCGTCGTGGCCGTCGCTGCTGGGCAGGATGCGATAACCGCAGGGCTGCAGCAGGTGGCGCAGTATGTGCAAATTGATGGGCTCGTCATCCACCACCAGGATGACGGGGGCATCTTGCGGCGGGGGCGGCAGATCCTCGCTCTCCCAGTCCGGCAGGATGACGGGTTGCTGGCGCACCAGCTGGTGCTCTATCTGGCGGCTGTCGAGGGTCAGGCTGCCCGCCTTGCCGCTGGCCAGCGGCAGGGTGAAGGCGAAGGTGGAGCCGAAGCTCGGCTCGCTCTCCACGAACAGCTCCCCCCCATCAGGTGCACCAGCTGGCGGGTGATGGAGAGACCGAGGCCCGCTCCCTGCTTGCTCACTTCCGGGCTCATCTGCACCAGGGGCTCGAAGATGTGCTCCAGGTGGTCCCTGGCGATGCCGATGCCGGTGTCGGTCACCTTGATGCGCAGGAAGTTGCCCTCCACCAGGGCGCTCAGCACCACCTTGCCCTGGGGGGTGTACTTGATGGCGTTGCCCACCAGGTTGTAGAGCACCTGCTCGAGGCGCTGCTCGTCCGCCAGCACAGGGGGCAGCTCGGCGGGGCTCTTGTCCACCAGGGTGAGGGGCTTGGCCTGCACGAGGTGCTGGCAGAGATCCAGCACCAGCCGGATGACCCCCTTGGAGGAGACCGGCTGGGGGTGGATCTCCAGCTGGCCGTAGCGCATCTGGTGGTAGTCGAGCAAGTCGTCCACGAGGCGCGCCAGACCGTCGGCGCTCTTGATGATGAGGCCGAGCTGTTTCTGCTGCCCTTCGGTCAGGTCCTGCTGGCTGGCGAGCATGGACTCGGCCATCCCCTTGATGCCGTGGATGGGGGTGCGCAGCTCGTGGGAGGTGTTGGCCAGGAGTTCGTCTTTGAGCTTGTCCGCCTGTTGCAGGCTGAGGTTCTGCTTGTGGGTCAGCTTGACCTGCTGTTGCAGCTCCTGGGTCTGGCGTTCGATGAGCTCGATCTTGTCCTTCACCGAGCGCTGCATGTGGCGAAACGCCTGGGCCAGCCGGTCGATGTCATCGTCGGTGCGGGGGATGGTGATGGGGTGATCCAGGGCGCCGTCCGCCACCTGTTCGGCGGCGGCGGTGAGGGATCGCAGGAGCGCCGTGATGGAGTGGGAGAGCCAGCGGGAGAAGAGGATCAGCAGCAGCAGTGAGCCTGCCCCCAGCAGGATCACCAGGGTCTCGAGCTGGCGGATGGGGGCATAGGCCTCGCTGGTGGAGATCTCGGCGATGAAGGCCCACTCGGTATCGAACACCTTCACCTGGGTATAGGCGGCCAGCACCTCGTCATCGTGGTAGGAGAGGAAGGGGCCGACCCCTTGCTCCCCGGAGAGGGCCTTGATGATGAGGGGGGTCTGCAGCGGTCGGAAGTCGGGGCTGAAGCTGTTCTCCACGCTGAATTCGGGGGCGAGCCAGGCGTTGGCGCGCATCCGCTTGTCCGGGCCGATGAGAATGGTCTCGCCGGTTGCGCCGAGCCCCTCCCGCTCCGCCATGATCTGGTTGAGCTTGTCCGGCAGCAGCTCGAAGATGACCACGCCGCGCACATAGTCGTACTGCATCACGGGGGCGGCGAGGTAGGCGACCACCTGGCCGGTCAGCTCGTTGCGGCCAAAATCGGTGAACTCGAAGATCTGCTGGGGCTTCTGGCCGCCATCGAGGCGGCGCTTGATCTTGGCGAAGGTGTTGCCAAGACCGCTGGACTGGTAGGGGCCCGAGAGCAGGTTGGTGGCGAAGTTGGCCTGCTTGGTGACCGAGTAGACCACGTCACCGTTGAGGTCGACCAGGAAGATGTCGCTGTAGTTGGATTTGCGCACCATGTCGGCGTAGCCGCGATGGAAGCGCTGGTGGACGCGGCCATACATCTCGTCCGCCAGGATGAGGGCACTGATGGAGGGCTCTATCTCCACCTGACTGTCAGGCTGTTGCAGCTTGTCCCAGGAGCCCGGCACATAGCGGGCCTGGGCGCGGGCGCGGGCCTCCTGCGGCGTGGTGCCGAGCTTCTCGAAGGCGCCGGTGAAACCGTAGAAGCGACCGATACTGTTGCCGGCAAAGTCCTGCTGGGAGAAGTTGATGATCTGCTCCTTGAGGTTGCCGAAGTAGTCTTGCAGCTGGTTTTTCTTGATGTTGCGCACCGAGACCAGATGGTTGGAGGTCTGGGTGGTGAGATCCTTGCCGTGGCTATAGAGGAAAAACAGGGTGACGACCAGGAAGGGCACCAGGCCCAACATGAAAAAAGCCAGCATCAGCTGCGGTCTGAGCCCCCGAGGCCTGAAGTTCCATTTCATCGCATGATTTTCAATTGAGAATCCAGTTACTAAGCGCGATGAGTTTCTGACTAAAGGCTAACTATTTCAATGGCTTTATCTTAAATTCGCTCGTCGGGTCACAGGGAGCGGGGGGATTTTCGACCAAGGCGTCTAAAGGGTGAGCAAACAGCACGGGAAAGGGCTCAAAGTGAGAAAAAAGGGTTGTGCCCGGGCTCGGGGTACGTATAATGCGCCTCGTTGTCAGGCAACTGGCACGCAAGCAGTCATGCGGGAATAGCTCAGTTGGTAGAGCACGACCTTGCCAAGGTCGGGGTCGCGAGTTCGAGTCTCGTTTCCCGCTCCAATACTCCATGGCACCAACCATGGACATCACTCTCAAGGCAATGCCTTGTCAGCATGGCGCGTTAGCAAAGCGGTTATGCAGCGGATTGCAAATCCGTTTAGTCCGGTTCGACTCCGGAACGTGCCTCCATCTTCTCCCTGTTTTCCATATCCCTGACGTTGTCCATCCGCCATGGCGGCCCAGGATGATGCTTCATTGCATGTCAGTCAGCCGTGAACAACCCTCCCGTTGCCACGTCTTGTGCAGATGCTGATCCATCTCGGCCAATGCCTCGCCCCTGGATCCGGACCTCTCTTCGCCCCCCTGTTCTGCCAGTGCGGCCATCTCCTTTATCAGCAAACCGCATTGCCACAGGCTGGCGGTGGGGACCCCGTGATAGGGGATGTCGATGGCATCGTCACGATTGAGCCGCCACTCCTGCCACTGGCTCCAGGCGAGCACGCCCAATGCCCCCAGCAGCGCCGCATCTGCAAGTTTCATCCTGTGTTCCCCCGTTCTGTTCCAGTCCTCGTTAACTCTGGAACAGGGGCCGCGTTTTGCCACCTTTGTTGTTTTTTAGTTAAAGAATGTAACCCGGTTTCATTTTTAGGCTTTTAGCCCCATTTTTTATCAAAAAATGGCGCAGTCGGTGTAGTAATCCTACAATGATTGGCGTAATCTTTGTTCAGTGGTCTTACCAGTGAGGCGTTACATCATGTTTCATCCCTTCTCCCTGACTCAGATAATCCTTCGCCGCATCTTCGTCCTGATGGCGGGTTTGCTCGCCTTCCCGGTGATGCTGTTTCGCCGGGATCGCGCCCGTTTCTACAGCTACCTGCACCGCATCTGGAGCAAGACCAGCACCAAGCCGGTCTGGCTCAAGATGAGCGAGCGAGGGGAGCGGATCTTCTACTGATCCTCCCCGTGACGCCCGCTTCACCCGGCGCCAGACTGGCGTGACAGGCAAGCAGGGCGCACCTCCCGATATAAAAAACCGACACCCTGGTGTCGGTTTTTTTATGGGTCTCGAACCGCCACCGGCCTTGTATCCATGGCTGGTCCACGTTGTCTCTTGTCTCTTGTTTCTGTGGGCGACCCTTTATGCCGCACTCTCAGTCGCACTCTCAGCCGCGCCCGTGCGACATGACGGGAGGAAGGGCTGGCGGTATTCAGGGCGCTGGCCCCAGGGTGGCCAGCGCCGCGCGCAGACGGGCGAGGCCGATGGGCTTGAACAGGCAGTCGTTCATGCCGGCGGCGAGGCAAAGCTCCCGCTCGCGAGGCTGGGCATGGGCGGTGAAGCCCCAGACGGGCAGGTCATGGCCAAGGGCTCGCAGGTTTCGGGTCAGATCGAAGCCGTCCATCACCGGCATCTGGCAGTCGGTGATGACCAGATCGAAGGGGTGACTGGCGAGGGCGCGCAGGGCCTCCAGGCCATTGCTGCGCACACTGACGTCGTGTCCCAGGTGCTTGAGCTGCTGGCGCAGCAGGATCTGGTTGGCGTGATTGTCATCGACCACCAGGATATGCAGCCGATGGGGGAGGGGTTGAGCATGGTGGGGCTGGGGCGCCGGGATTGCCGTGATCGGGGCGGGGGGTTGCTGGGCGAGCGTGAGGGGCAGCCTTATCTCGAGGCGGGTGCCTTCGCCGACCTGGCTGTGAACGGCTATCTCCCCCCCCATCATCTGGCACAGGATGCGGGCGATATTGAGGCCCAGCCCGCTGCCGGGGAACTGGCCCTGGCCGTGGGCGCGATAGAAGGGGGTGAAGAGCCGGGGCAGCTTGTCCGCGGGAATGCCGGCTCCGGTGTCGGTGATGGTGAGGTGCAGCACAGGAGGCTGCTCGCCCCCGGTCAGGGTGGCGGTGATGGCGACCCGGCCCTGCTCGGTGAACTTGATGGCGTTGCCGATGAGATTGAAGAGGATCTGGCGCAGGCGAAGGGGATCGATCAGCACCCTTGGCATGAGGGTGTCGGGCAGCCTGACCTCATAGATCAGCCCCTTCTGCTCGGCCATGCCCGCAAAGACCCGGGTGACGGACGAGAGCAGGGGGGCGAGATCGCAGGGGGTGGGAGTCAGGGTCATCTGGCCCACCTCTATGGAGGCGATATCCAGGCTGTCCCCCAGCAGATCCAGCAGGCCGTTGGCGGAGTCGGCGGCGATGCGCAGCAGCTCGCCGCTGTGACGACTGAGAGCGGGATCCTCGGTGGCCAGCTCCAGCATGCCGAGGATGGCGTTCATGGGGGTGCGGATCTCGTGGCTCATGGTGGCGAGGAAGTCGCTCTTGGCTCGGCTGGCGCTGTCGGCCTGCTGTTTGGCCTCGCGCAGCGCCTCTTCCAGCCGCTTGCGGTCCGTGATGTCTATCCAGCCGTCGATCACCCCGCTGATGGCCCCCTCCCCGTCGAAATAGGGCACCATCCAGTGATAGATGTCGCTCTGGGTGCCCCTGTGATAGAAGAGGCGATCCGCAAAGATGGGCTGCCCCTCCTGCAATACCCTGGCAAAGTCCTGCTCCAGCACGGCGATGCTGCCTGCATCGAGCACCCCTGACAGCCCCTGGGCGAAGGGCTGACCCAGGATGGCCTTTGGCTCGGCGCCGAGCTGGGTCAGGTATTTACTGTTGCACAGCAGCACCTTGCCGCTCTTGTCCCGCACGACGATGGGGTGGGGCAGGCTCTCCCCCAGTGCCCGGATGAACCTGACATGGGCCTCCAGTTGCTGGCGGGACGCCTGCTCGGCGCTGGCCATCCGCTTGAACATGCGGTTGCGATAGAGCAGCACCAGCGCCAGGGTGAGGAGCCCCACGAACACCAGGTAGACGATGTGGGCGTGGCGATCCATGAAGCCGGGCACCGGCAGTTTGCGGTTGCGCCACTCGTAACTCATCATGGCGAGCTCGTTGGGGGGGATGGCGAGGATGGTCTTGTCGAGGATCCCCATCAGCATCCCCTGTCCGGGCAGGCTGGCAAACCCCATCCGGATTGGCTCGTCATCGGCGGGGCCGGCGATGCGCAGCGGGCTCTGGGGATCATTGTCCAGCGCATGGCGGGCAAAATAGAGGGGCACGATGGCGGCATCCACCCGTCCCTGGGCGAGCACTTCCATTGCCTCTGCTGCGCTCTCCACCTGGGTGATGCGGCTGCCCTCCAGTCTCTGTGCGAGGGGCACATGGTGCGTCATCGCCACCGTCTTGCCCGCCAGACGCCGGATGGTGTCGATCCCTTGTTCCTCCTGGCGGGTGAGGATCACATAGATGTTGTCGGTGGCGTAGGGCACCGAGGTGCGCAGCCCGTAGTGTTCAGCCACCTGCTGGGAGATGGCGCCGATGAGGTCGATGGCGCCTGACTGCATGGCTTTTGCCAGCTGACGCTCGGAGTCTGCCCGCACGAACTGGAAGGTGAGGCCGGTGCGTGTGCGGATCTTGTCCAGCATGTCCACCGTCATGCCGACCAGCTGGCCGTCATGATCCAGGGCGCCATAGGGGTAGAGGTTGTCCATCAGCCACACCCTGATGGGGGGCGCTTGCCGCATCCAGGCCCGCTCGGCGGCATCATAGAGATCGGCGCTTCGCTCGCTCATGTCGCGGATGGGCCCGTTCCACTGGGTGAAGAGGGTATTGCGCGCCCGGTCGTCGATGGCCGCCAGCCCCCGGTTGACCAGGCTGAGCAGGGCGGGCTCGGTGGCCGGGACGGCAAAGCGGAACTCGGCAGGCGCCAGCTCGGGCGGGGCCTCGCCCCGCTGGCGAAGGTTGTCGAAGCGCTCGCTGTTGAGGTAGTGGGTGGCGTGGGCATCCCCCAGCAGGATGTCGTCGCGGCCGAAGAAGACCGCATCGAACGCCTCCATGTTGGAGGGATAGGTCACCAGAGTGAGGGTGGGGTAGTAGCGGCCAAAGCGCGCCCTGTCTATCTGATCCCGGACGGCGGCCACCCGCTGTCCCGGTGTGAGCAGTGCCCCCCGATAACGTCTGGGCACGGAGAAGACGAGGGGGCTGCTGAAATAGGGGTTGCTCAGGCGGATCGCCCGGGTGTCACTGTCCGCCAGGGTGAGATTGCCGAGGCTGGCGAGGTGTATCTCCCCCCGTGCCAGGGCCCGGAGCAGGTGCGCCTTGTCGGGGAAGGCGCTCAGGGCAACGGGTTTGTCCAGCATCCGGGCCAGCAGGTCGATGTAGTCGGCACTGAGCCCCTCGACGCGCTGGCGAGCGATCATGGTGAAGGGGCGGTAGTCCTCTTGCAGGATGCCGACCCGCAGTTGGGACTGCTGGCGCAGCCATCCGAGCTCCCCCTCCGACCAGCGGGGAGGCAGCGGGGCGGGATCGTAGCGGCTGTGCAGGGTCAGGGCCTGCACAGGTTGAAGGCAGAGCAGACAGAGCAGGATCAGTGTTCGATATAGGTTCATCTAGCCACCCGACGCGACAGCCATCCCTGCCAAGCCTCATCCAATGGCGGCCATTCTACCGGAAAATGGCTATAACGAGTCCGCTATTTCTCCACGCGCGTCGGCGAGAGCACGTCAAGCAGGACGGCCTGGCCGCCCCGCCCTCAACCGAACTGGTAGGCCCCCATGTAGAGGCTGCCGTAATCCCAGCTGTCGTGCAGCTTTCGGGGTCTGTCGGCCCCCGCCGCGCCGAGCGCCACAAACAGGGGGCGCAGGTGATCGTCGTGGGGATGGGATTCCACCGCGCCCGGCGCCCGGGCCCGGTAATCTTCCAGCGCCCCCCTGTCTCCCTCTGCCATGGTCTGCTCCAGCCAGCGGGCAAACTGGCTCGCCCACTGGGGAACCGGCGAGCCGTCCGGCCCGAGGGCACGCAGGTTGTGGGTGATGGCGCCGGAGGCGAGGATGCCGATCCCTTGCTCGCGCAGCCCCTGCAATGCCTCCCCCAGTTGCCACAGCTGGGCCGGGGTGAAGTTGGCCGGGATGGCGATCTGCACCAGGGGGAGTTCACTGTCCGGATCCATCAGGGAGAGGGGGGACCAGACCTCGTGATCCAGCTCGCGGCGCACCGGGGTGGCGGGCAGGCCGGCCAGCAGCAGCTGATCGCTCACCGCTTCCTGCAACCATTGCGGGCTCGTCGCGGGCCAGCGGATCTGGTAGAGGGGCTCGGGGAAGCCGTAGAAGTCGTACATCAGGGCCGGGCTGGGCTCGACGTTGATCTGCAGCTCGCTTCGGCTGAACCAGTGGGCCGAGATCACCACCAGCCCTCTGGCACCCTCGAGGCGCAGTTGCTTCAGGAACCGGGTCGCGGGCTGATCGCGCAGGACCAGATCCGGGGCGCCGTGGGAGATGAACCAGACAGGGGCGATAGACATGACAGACTCCATATGCGTTGTGCCGATGCACGCGGCGCACCGACAACCCGAGGCCAGGGCGACATGCCGCTGACGATGTGGTCATTATCTGCCCCTATTAATGGGTTAACAATCAGGCTTTATGGATAAGCACTCTTCACTTTTGGTTGATAATCTGGCATCAGGGCGAGGGAGACCGGGGCAGAAACGACAACGCCGGCGCAGTGCGCCGGCGTTGTGATCAGGGTCCGTCGGACGTGGCCTCTGAGGGGATGCCCCGCAGCGCCGCCGCCAAGATCAACGCGGGCCCAGGGCGGGTTTATTGAATGCCCAGCAGCTCCACGTCGAAGATGAGGACTGAGCCCGGCGGGATCTTGCCGGCGGCGCGATCGCCATAGGCCAGGTTGGCGGGGATGTAGAAGCGGGTCTTCTCCCCTTCCACCATCAGTTGCACCCCTTCGGTCCAGCCCTTGATCACCTGGTTGAGGCCGAACTCGATGGGTTCGCCACGGGCGACGGAGCTGTCGAACACGGTGCCATCCAGCAGCTTGCCCTCGTAGTGCACCTTCACCTTGCTGGTGGCGGTGGGGTGAACGGTACCGGTGCCCGGGGTCAGCACTTCGTACTGCAGGCCGGAGGCGGTGGTGGTCACCAGGGGTTTTTCCTGGTTGCTGGCGAGGAACTCGGCCCCCTTGCGCACGTTCTCTTCCGCCAGCTTCCGGTTGTTGCTGCTGGAGTAGAAGTAGTAGGCGGCGCCGGCGATAAGAAGGGCTATCAGAATGAATTTCATCGGGTTTTCCTGTTCCTTGAAATCAGAGTGCGAGTGAGGGGGCATCTTATCCCAGCCAGGGGGAGAGGGCGAGGGGAGGCGCCCCGGGATGTGACCTGGCGGGCAAGGGGGCGGGGGCAGCTGAGTGCCCCCGCCGCGGGGTTACTTGACGGCCACCATCATCAGGGCGGGCAGGGCGAAGAAGAGCCCGGCCACGTAACCCAGCGCCAGAAGCTTGTTCTCGCTGCCGACCCGGGCCAGGGCTTCGGCGGCCTTGATGGGCAGCTCCCGTAGGAAGGGTACCCCGTAGATGAGCACCACGGCGAAGAGGTTGAACAGCACGTGGACCAGGGCGATGGTCAGGGCGAGCTGGGCACCGGCACCGCTGATGGCGGTGGCGGCCAGCAGGGCGGTGATGGTGGTGCCGATGTTGGCCCCCAGGGTGAAGGGATAGAGCTGGCGGGTGTTGAACACGCCGCCTCCCGCCAGGGGGATCATCAGGCTGGTGGTGGTGGAGGAGGACTGCACCATCACGGTGACCAGGGTGCCGGAGGCGATGCCGGTGAGCGGGCCACGGCCCAGGGCCTTGTGCAGCAGCTCCTTGGCACGGCCCACCATGACCTGTTGCAGCACCTTGCCAAGGGCGGTGACGCAGAACAGGATGAGCAGAATCCCGATGAGAATGGTGGCGATGGCGCCCCCCTTGCCCGGCAGGAAGGCGACGGCACCGTCGATGAGATCCAGGGACGGGGAGATGAGGGGCTTCATGAAATCCATCCCCTTCATCGACATGTCGGCGGAGCCCAGCAGCAGGCTGGCAATCCCTTCCGCACTCTTTTGCAGCAGACCGAACATCAGCTCCAGGAGCAGGAAGATGAAGACCGCCAGCAGGTTGAAGAAGTCGTGCACGGTGGCGGCGGCGAAGGCGCGGCGAAACTCGCCTCTGTCCCGGATGTGCCCCAGGGAGACGATGGTGTTGGTGATGGTGGTGCCGAGGTTAGCCCCCATCACCATGGGGATGGCCATGGCCATGGGCAGGCCCCCTGCCACCAGGCCGACGATCACCGAGGTGACGGTGCTGGAGGATTGCACCAGGGCGGTGGCCAGGATGCCGAGCAGCAGCGCGACGAAGGGGTTGTTGGCAAAGGCGAAGATCTGGGCCGCGCCCTCGGCGCCGCCGGAGAAGCCCTTGAAGCCGTGGGAGACGGCGCCAACGGCGACCAGGATCAGGTAGATCAGCGTGATCACCGCGAGCCAGTTGAACAGGGGGCCGGGACGACGGATCTGCTGGGGTGCGGAAGATGCGGTGCTGTGCATATGGCCTCTTGGGGTCGTTCTGCGTTGAAAATGGACGGGCGCATTACAACAAGGCCCCATGACAGAAATATGACAACGTGACACTTTTATGATGCTTTGGTGACAGGGCGGCAGGGGGCGTCGCAGACAAAAGGTGTCGGAGCAAACGCCGATATGACGCCATCCGGCTCATCACCGGCCCCCGCCCTTGCACTGGGATCCCAGGGTTATATGCTGCCGGACTTTCCTGTCTTGAAACTGAGGAAGTGATGATGCGTGCATGGGTTTTGTGCCTCTCCCTGGGTCTGCTGTCTGCCGGTGCGCAGGCCAGCGTGTTCAAGTCCGAGTGCAACCTCGACAAGGCGGTCAGGAACGAGGCGATGAACGCCACCCTGGGGGTCAAGGGCAACTGCGATGCCGACAAGCTGGTGCGCAAGCAGAAGGAGAAGGCCAATGCCGAGGTGAAGAAACACACCACGGACGTGCTGGAGAAGAAGACGGCGGGACTGAAAGAGACCAGCCAGAACACCAATGCGGCCCTGAACAAGCAGAGTGCCGGTATGAAGCAGGCGCAGGACAAGGTCAACCAGACCCGCAAGGATGTCAACGCCGTGACCAGGGATCCGGTCAAGGCGGCCGCCACGGCCGTGCTCAATCAGGGGTGAGGGTCCGCGCACCGGACGTCTGAATGCAAGAAGGGGAGCCATGGGCTCCCCTTCTGTTTGGGCGTGTGTGCCGCCTTACTGGCCGTCGGCCGCTTCCTCGTACTGACGGAAGGGGATGCGGAACACGGCGAGGCGCAGGAAGAGGTAGGTGACCCCGATCCCCGCCCAGATGAGGCCAAGCTCCAGGGAGCTCTGCTCCAGGTTGATCCACAGCGCCCCTATGGTGGCGGCCCCCAGCAGCGGCAGCACCAGGAACAGCAGGTGCTCCTTGAGGCTCTTGTTGCGCTTCTCGCGCACCCAGAACTGGCCGATCACCGAGAGGTTGACGAAGGTGAAGGCCACCAGGGCGCCGAAGTTCACCAGCGCCAGGGCCATGTCCAGATCGAAGGAGACTGCGGAGAGGGCCAGGGCCCCCACCAGCAGCACGTTGATGGCCGGGGTGCGCCAGGTGGGGTGGATATAGCCGAACACCCGCTCCGGGATCATGCGATCGCGCCCCATCACGTAGAGGATGCGCGACACGCCGGCGTGGGCCGCCATGCCGGAGGCGAGCACGGCCGCGGTGGTGCACACCAGCACCACGCTCTGGAACAGGGTGCCACCCACGTAGAGGGCGATCTCCGGCAGCACGGCGTCCGGTTCCTTGAAGCGGGCCAGATCCGGGAAGAAGAGCTGCAGGCTGTAGGAGACGGTGACGAAGATGATGCCGCCGATGAGGGCCGTCAGCACGATGGCGCGGGGGATAACCTTGCCGGCATTCGGGGTCTCTTCGGAGAGAGAGCTCAGGCCGTCGAAGCCCAGGAACGAGAAGCAGAGGATGGTGGCGCCGGTGAACAGCGGCAGCATGCTGGCAGACTCCACATGGAACGGACGGCTGCTCATCAGGGTGCCGGCCCCTTCACCGTGACTCAGGCCCCAGGCGATGAGGCCGAGGAAGGTGACGATGATGGCGATCTGGATGAAGACGATGAAGCCGTTGAGGTTCGCCACCAGCTTGATGCCGCGCAGGTTCAGGAAGGTCATCACGGTCACCAGACCGAAGATGAAGATCCAGGGCTCCACGGTGGGGAACATGGCGGTCAGGTAGATCTTGGCCAGCAGGATGTTGATCATCGGCATGAACATGTAGTCCAGCAGGGAAGACCAGCCCACCATGAAGCCCACGTAGGGGTGGAACACCTTCTGGGCATAGGTGTAGGCGGAGCCTGCAGACGGGAAGCGGCGCACCAGGTGGCCGTAGCTGAACGCGGTCAGCAGGATGCCGCCGAGCGCCAGCAGGTAGGCGGTGGCCACGCGACCATCCGTGATGTCACCGACGATGGCGAAGGTATCGAATACCGCCATGGGCGTGAGGTAAGCCAGACCCATCACCACGACCTGGAACAGGGTGAGGGTCTTGAGCAGCTTGGCACCGGCCATCACGCTTTCTCCTCTGCACAGGCCCCGTGGGCGAGATGGGACGGGATCAGGGACGCGGAAACGCGTCGCTGGACACAGGGGGCGCCCATCTGTGGCACAGATGCGTGGCGCACGCCGGCGGGGACCGGCAGGAAAGCAGTGAAATGCCCCATGTTTTTCCTCACAACGTCGGGAGATTGCTTGGCAATCTGGGTATCAATTCCGGCACATGGCCGGCCTCTTGGTGAATGGTGGTGTGCCCCAGAAAAGCAAAGAACCGATGTTGTTGAAACATCGGCTCTCAAGGGGCGCCGTATTGTGCCCTCAGGGGGGGGGAGGAGACAAGCGAAAAAGGCCGCCAGCGGGGAATTTGTTCCCCCCGTGAGCGATCACTTCGCCACCGCTGCCGGAAAGTCGATGACAACCTCGTCATCAGCTGGCGACCTGCTTTGCCGCCATGCGAAACCGGCGCCCTGGGGGCGCCGGTTTCACTCAGGAGGCGTCCTGCTCGGGGCGGCCGAGGCGGACCCGGAACACGGTGAGGCGCAGCAGCAGGTAGATGGCGCCGAGGGCGGCCCAGATCAGCCCCAGCTCGAAGGAGGCAGGCTCCAGGTTGAGCCAGAGCACCCCGATGCAGGCGGCGCCGCACAGGGGCAGGGCGAGGAACAGCAGATGATCCTTCAGGGTCTTGTTGTGACCCAGCCTGAGATAGAAGTGGGCAATCACCGCCAGGTTGACGAAGGTGAAGGCCACCAGGGCGCCGAAGTTGATCAGCGCCAGCGCCATCTCCAGATCGAAGACCACCGCCGAGAGGGCCAGCATGCCCACCAGCAGCACGTTGAGAGCCGGGGTCTGCCAGGTGGGGTGGATGTAGCCGAAGACGCGGCTCGGCAGGGCGCGATCCCGGCCCATCACATAGAGCAGGCGCGACACCCCGGCGTGGGAGGCGAGCCCCGAGGCGAGCACCGCCACCGTGGTGCAGACCAGCACCACCGCCTGGAACAGCTTGCCGCCCACATAGAGGGCGATCTCCGGCAGCACCGCATCCGGCTGCTGGAAGCGGGAGATGTCCGGGAAGAAGAGCTGCAGGAAGTAGGAGACGGAGATGAAGAGCACGCCGCCGATGAGGGCGGTGAGCACGATGGCCCGGGGGATCACCCGATCCGCGTTCGGGGTCTCCTCCGACAGGGTGGTGATGGCGTCAAACCCGAGGAACGACAGGCAGAGGATGGAGGCGCCGGTCAGCAGGGGATTGATGTGCATCTGCTCGGAGAAGAAGGGGCGGCTGCTCGCCACCGTGCCGAGCCCCTCGCCGTGGCTCACGCCCCAGGCGATGAGGCCGATGAAGACGGCGATGATGCTGAACTGCATGATGACGATCAGGCTGTTGAAGTTCGCCACCAGCTTGATGCCCCGCAGGTTCAGGAAGGTCATGACGGCGGCCAGGGCCAGGATGTAGGTCCAGGGGGCCACGCCGGGGAAGAGGGCCTCCATGTAGATCTTGGCCAGCAGCATGTTGATCATGGGCATGAACATGTAGTCGAGCAGGGAGACCCAACCCACCATGAAGCCCACATAGGGGTGGAACACCTTCTGGGCATAGGTGTAGGCGGAGCCTGCCGAGGGGAACTTGCGCACCAGGTGGCCGTAGCTCATGGCGGTGAACAGCATGCCGATGAGGGCGAGCAGGTAGGCGGTCGGCACATGGCCTTCGGTGATCTCGGTGACGATGCCGAAGGTGTCGAACACCGCCATGGGGGTGAGATAGGCCAGCCCCATGATGACCACGTGCCAGAGTTTCAGGCTTTTTTTCAGACCGGCGGGGTGCGGGTGCATCAGGCGATCCCCCGCAGGCTGGCTGACGGGATCAGGCTGACGGTGAGGTCATCCTGTACGGTGGGGGCGCCAGTCCGGGATGCGGACGGATGGCGCAGACCGGCGCGGGCCGGCAGGAAAGCGATGATATGCCCCATGGAGTTCCTCACTAAGAAGCGGGTGTCGTGAGATGGCGTGCCACCTCGTTATCATTTCCGGTCTGTTCCGGCCTCGTTATGGATTTGTTTGGCGCAAAAAAAGAACCGGGCTCCGATGAGCGGACGGTCCTTGAATACGGCGGCGCATTGTGCATTCGTGATGCCCCCTTGACAAGCATATCAAGGGAGCAAAAACGCATTTTTTTGCACGTGGGCGAACGCGGTCTTCCGGATCAGGCCAGGGAGGCGGACAGGGCCTGCTCCAGCAGGTCGAGCCCCTCGTCGACGATGGCCGCCGGGGCGGTCAGGGGGGCGAGGAAACGGATCACGTTGCCACGCACGCCGCAGGCCAGCAGCACCAGCCCCCGCTTGCCCGCCTCGGCCACCAGCCGCTTGGTGAGATCCGGGTCCGGTCTTTCGGCATCCCCCTCCTTCACCAGCTCCATGGCCACCATGGCGCCGGGGCCACGGATGTTGCCGATGCAGTCAAACCGTGTCGCCAGCTGGTGCAGGCGTGCCTTGATCTGCTCCCCCTGGGCCAGGGCCTTCTGGTTCAGACGCTCCTCCTCGATCACCTCCAGCACCGCCAGGGCGGCGGCGCAGGCGATGGGGGAGCCCGCATAGGTGCCCCCCAGGCCACCGGGCTTGGCGGCGTTCATCACCTCGCTCTTGCCCACCACGGCAGAGAGCGGGAAGCCGCCGGCCAGGCTCTTGGCCAGCGTCATGATGTCGGGTTCGACACCGCTGTATTCGGTGGCGAAGGTCTTGCCGGTGCGACAGAAACCGGTCTGGATCTCGTCGCAGATGAGCAGGATGCCGTGCTGGTCGCACACCTGGCGCAGGCGCTGCATGAAGCTGGCGGAGGCGGGGTAGAAGCCCCCTTCCCCCTGCACCGGCTCGATGATGATGGCGGCCACCCGGGTGGGTTCGATGTCGGCGCTGAAGCAGAGATCCAGCGCGGCCAGGGCATCGTCTTCACTCACTCCCAGGTAGTCGGCGGGGAAGGGGAGGTGATAGACCTCCCCCGGGAAGGGGCCGAAGCCGGTCTTGTAGGGCACCACCTTGCCGGTGAGGGCCATGCCCATCATGGTGCGGCCGTGGAAGCCCCCCTTGAAGGCGATGGTACCGCTGCGACCGGTGTGGGCGCGGGCGATCTTGATGGCGTTCTCCACCGCCTCGGCGCCGGTGGAGAGGAAGAGGGTGCGCTTGGGGGTGGGGCCGGGCACCAGGGCATTCAATTTTTCCGCCAGCTCGATATAGCCGGAGTAGGGGGTGACCTGGAAGCAGGTGTGGCTGAACTTCTCGAGCTGCTCGCGCACCGCCGCCACCACCTTGGGGTGGTTGTGGCCGGTGTTGAGCACGGCGATGCCGGAGGCAAAGTCGATGTAGCGGTTGCCCTCCACGTCCCACAGCTCGGCGTTGTGCGCCCGGTCGATGAAGACCGGCAGCAGGGTGCCGACCCCCTGGACCACGGCCGCTTCGCGGCGGGCCTGCCACTGTTGGTTGTTGCTTGAATGACTCATCTTTCCTCCCTGAGGGGCATGGGCCCCCGCTATTCCTGTGCCATCTGGCCATATGTGTGCCGCCAACTGCCCTCGGGCAGGGCGACCTGTTCGCAAAAGGGGGCCCCGGGCGTGCCCTCAGTGCCCACAAGGCGCTCGGTCGTGACCGGCGACCCCCTCTTTCTATCTGTAAAAGCGATGGGCTGTGTCATAACGCATCTGTTTTAACGATGCTATTGCCCTTTCATTTCCCTCAGCGAATGCCGCCAAAGCAGAGGTATTTGGTCTCCAGGTACTCCTCCAGCCCTTCGGCCGCCCCTTCCCGGCCCAGTCCCGACTCCTTGATCCCGCCAAAGGGGGCCAGTTCGGTGGAGATGATCCCCTCGTTGATCCCCACCATGCCGTATTCGAGCCCCTCGGCCACTCGCCACACCCGGGCGATGTCGCGGCCATAGAAGTAGGCGGCCAGGCCATAGGGGGTGTCGTTGGCAAGCGCAATGGCCTCGGCTTCCGTCTCGAAGCGCACCAGAGGAGCGACGGGCCCGAAGATCTCCTCGTCCAGAATGGGGTTGCCCCGGGTGACCCCGGTCAGGATGGTGGGGTGATAGAAGAGGGGACCGGCGGGGTGGGCGTCGCCCCCCACCAGCACCCGGGCACCGGCGGCGACCGATTGCTGCACCAGCTCGGCCACCTTGCTGGCGGCGGCCGGGTTGATGAGGGGCCCGATCTGGACGCCCTCGCCCATGCCGTCCCCCACCTTGAAGGCCTTGACCGCGGCGGCGAGCTTCTCGGCGAAGGCGTCATAGACGCTGGCCTGCACCAGGATGCGGTTGGCGCAGACGCAGGTCTGGCCGGCGTTGCGGTATTTGGACGCCAGGGCCCCGGCCACGGCGGCGTCGAGGTCGGCGTCGTCAAAGACGATGAAGGGGGCGTTGCCGCCAAGCTCCAGGGAGAGGCGCTTCATGGTGTCGGCGCACTGGCGCATCAGCAGTTTGCCGATGCGGGTGGAGCCGGTGAAGGAGAGCTTGCGCACCACGGGGTTGCTGCACAGCTCGTTGCCCACCGCGCTCGCCTGATGGGAGGTGACGATGTTGATGACCCCGGCGGGAATGCCCGCCTGCTCCGCCAGTACCGCCAGCGCCAGGGCGCAGAGGGGCGTTTCGGCGGCGGGCTTGATGACGATGGTACAACCGGCGGCCAGCGCCGGACCCGCCTTGCGGGTGATCATGGCGATGGGGAAGTTCCAGGGGGTGATGGCGGCCACGACCCCCACCGGCTGCTTGATGGTGGCCAGGCGCCGATCGGCGGAGAAGCCGGGGATGGTGCGGCCATAGGCACGCTTGCCCTCTTCCGCGAACCACTGGATGAAGCTGGCGCCGTAGGCCACCTCTCCTTTGGCTTCCGCCAGCGGCTTGCCCTGCTCGCAGGTCATGATGCGGGCGAGCTCCTCCTGGTTGGCCATGATGCGCTCGAACCAGGCGTAGAGTTTGCTGCTGCGCTCCTTGGCGGTGAGGGCCGCCCAGGCGGGTTGCGCCGCGTGGGCGGCCGCGATGGCGAGGCGGGTATCCTCCCCGTCCATGTCGGGCACCTGGGTGATGACCTGGCCGGTGGCCGGGTTCAGGACCTCGAACCGGCGCCCGCCCAGGGACTCGCACCAGCGGCCGTCGACATAGGCCAGGGATTTGATCAGGGAGAGAGCAGATTGTGATGCTGACATAAGTAAGGGGCCTCGATAGTGGGTCTGGGTGGCGCGTTTATGTGGGCACCGCCGTATAGAATAATAAGCACGTGACGACCATAAAATGAGCCGAAATGTTTTTCAAGTGTTAAATATATTTGAGTGAACTGGGCGTCACATGCTAGAAATGGGGCTGTTAGCGCGATTGTAGCGGTTTTCATTGCGCAGGGTGTGCAAAATAATGAACGCTCTGGGTTGTGCAGGATAGTGAACGGGGCTGACGTTCCTGACTCACTATATTGACCAGTCGGCCCCAGGTATTCGAATGACCATGGAAGGAGGTGGGCGATGGAGCAATCCCGTGGCGAGGTCCGGTGGCGGACCATGACGGACAACCCCCTGGCGGAGCACGAGAGAAACATGGGGGAGCGGCTCGCACGGATCCGCAGGGAGCTCGGGCTCTCCCAGCGCCGGGTGGCGGAGCTGAGCGGCCTGACCCACGGCGCCATCTGCATGATAGAGCAGAACAAGGTGAGCCCCTCGGTGGCCTCCCTGCAAAAGCTGCTGAGCGTCTACGAGCTGCCGTTGTCGCGCTTCTTCGCCGAAGAGGAGGTGGCGAGCACGCCCAGCGTGGTGATCAAGGCGGAGCAACTCATCGAGCTCGGCAGCCAGGGGGTCTCCATGAAGCTGGTGCACAACGGCAACAATCGGCGCCAGCTCGGCTTCATGCTGGAGACCTATGCCCCCGGCACCGACACCGGCGGCGTGGTGAAGCATCAGGGGGAAGAGGTGGGCACCGTGCTGGAAGGGTCGGTGTTGCTGACCCTGGCCGGCCAGACCTATGAACTGTGCGCCGGGGACAGCTATGTCATCGACACCGGCGAGCCCCACAGTTTCAGCAATCCCTCGGGGCAGGTCTGCCGCATCGTCAGCGCCCACACCCCGGCCAGCTTTTAATGTGAACAACCCGTTGTGTTGGAAACGAACCGGTAAGGAAACAGGGATCATGACCGAACATGTAAACAGTTACTACGCAGCCAGTGCCAACAAACACGCGCCCTATCCCACGCTCACCGAGCAGCTGGAGTGCGACGTCTGTGTCATAGGCGCAGGCTACACCGGCCTCTCCAGTGCGCTGCATCTGGTGGAGAAGGGGTACAAGGTGGTGGTGCTGGAGGCGGCCAGGGTCGGCTTTGGCGCCAGCGGCCGCAACGGCGGCCAGATCGTCAACTCCTACAGCCGCGACATCGACACCATCGAAGCGAACTGCCCGCCGGATCAGGCCAGGCTGCTCGGCTCCATGTTGTTTGAGGGGGGCCAGATCATCCGCGAGCGGATCAAACGCTACAACATCCAGTGCGATCTGCAGGAGGGCGGGGTCTTTGCCGCCGAGACCGAGAAGCAGCTTCACGAGCTCAAGGCGCAGAAGGCGCGCTGGGAGAAGTGGGGCAACGACCAGCTGGAGCTGCTCGATGCCAAGGGGGTGCGCGAGGTGGTCGCGAGCGATCGCTACGTCGGCGCCCTGCTCGACAAGAGCGGCGGCCATATTCACCCTCTCAATCTGGCGCTGGGGGAGGCGGAAGCCATCCGCATTCAGGGGGGGCTTATCTTCGAGCAGTCCGCCGTCACCAGCATTACTCCGGGTCAGCCGGCGTTGGTCAAGACCGCCAAAGGGGCGGTGAAGGCACGCTTTATCGTGGTGGCCGGCAACGCCTACCTCGGCAATCTGGTGCCGGAACTGGCCAGCAAGAGCATGCCTTGCGGCACCCAGGTGATCGCCACCGAAGTGCTGGGGGAGGAGCGGGCCCGTTCACTCTTGCCACAGAACTACTGTCTGGAGGATTGCAACTACCTGCTCGACTACTACCGTACCTCCGGCGATCACCGGCTCATCTATGGCGGCGGCGTGGTCTACGGGGCGCGGGATCCGGCGGACATCGAGCGGCTGATCATCCCCAAGATGCTCAAGACTTTCCCGCAGCTGGCCGACGTCAAGGTGGAGTACACCTGGACCGGCAACTTCCTGCTCACCCTGTCGCGCCTGCCGCAGTTTGGCCGCATCGGTCACAACATCTACTACATGCAGGGCTACAGCGGCCACGGTGTCACCTGTACCCATCTGGCGGGCAAGCTGCTCTCCGAGGTGCTGAGCGGTCAGGCAGAGCGCTTCGATGCGTTCGCCAGGCTGCCGCACTACCCCTTCCCGGGTGGCCGCCTGCTGCGCATCCCCTTCACCGCCGCCGGCGCCGCCTGGTACACCCTGCGCGATCGCCTGGGGGTGTGATGTCACCGATGGCCCGCCAGGCTGGTATGGTGCGGGGCGTCCTCCGATGCCATCTTAAATGCGAAAGGGGACTCCCTCCGACGTAGGTGGGAGGGGAATTTCGCCGGGGCGTCAGCCCCGCTGG
>NZ_JAPDBQ010000052.1:0-24841 GCF_027705325.1 Aeromonas sp. QDB18 | reverse complement strand
AGCTATGGGGCTTGGTATTGGCCTATAACCTACTGAGATATCAGATGGTTAGGATGGCGGCGAGCTTAAAGGGCTATACGGCCAGCCAGTTGAGCTTTCACATGGCATCGGTGTATCTGCTGCATGAACTCAGTTGCCTGCCGTTTGTGTCACCGGGCATGGTTCCAGGGCGTGTCGCTGAGTTGGACAAACAGGCAGAGCAGTTCAAGTTACCCGCCCGCCGAGAACGAAGTTACCCAAGGTGCATCAAAGCCAAACCACAGAAGTATGCGACGAGAAAACCTAGTAAAAACAATGCCAGTCAGGCTTAACTGACTGGCATTAGGCCCATGTGGCCACCCTTTTTCTATCCGCGATGGGGATGCCTTATCAGCGGGTCTGGGAGGCGAACAGTTTCTCCAGATAGACGGCAACGCCATCTTCATCGGAAGTGAGGGTCTGTTCATGCTCTGGCAGGGCCTGCTTGAGGCGATCGTGGGCGTTGCCCATGACCACACCACGGCCCACCATGCTCAGCATCTCGAAGTCGTTCATGCCATCGCCGAAGGCCACGGCCTGGGACATCTCCAGCCCGTGCTGCTCCAGCACGGCGCGCACGGCATTGCCCTTGTGCACGCCGGCGTGCATCACCTCGAGGCAGTCAGGCAGGGAGAAGGTGACGTTGATCCGATCACCATATTGCTGGTTGAGGTGCGCCTCTATCTTCAGCAGCTTGTCGTGGTCGCCGATGTAGAACACCTTGTTGACCCTGTCCTTCGGGTGGTTGGCCAGATCCGCCAGACGGTAGCTGAAGCCGGAGTCGTGATGGAACTTCAGCAACCAGGGCAGCTCCTCTTCCACCAGCCACTCGTCGCCGTAGTAGACGTTGATGTGGATGGACGGGTCGCGTTCCATGGCGATCAGCTCGGCCGCCACCGTGCTCGGTAGCGCCTGGTTGTAGACCAGCTGATCCTGCTTGTCGTGTACTACGGCGCCGTTGGAGGTAATGAGGTAGATATCCAGCCCCAGTGCATCGCGGATGCTGCGCACATCCACATGATGACGGCCGGTGGCGACCACGAACTTGACGCCCTGATCGACCAGGCGGTGCAGGGTATCCCGTGTGCGGGAGGAGATCTGGTGCTGCCCGTTGAGCAGGGTACCATCGAGATCGGACACAACTACCTTGAACATCATTACCTCGACTTCAATTGAACGCCGGGGGAGTGTACCCCAGCGTCTGCCGTCACCCCATTTATTTAGGGATCCAAAAAATAACCAGCCCCTTCTGGTCGCGTCAGTAGCGCGCGAAGAAGGCCAGGGTTGCATTGAGCGCGGCCTGGCGCTGGGGATCCGCCTCGATGAAGAGCTCGTGCCAGGCCCCTTCGATGCGCAGCGGCTTGCTCCCTTCACATTGGGCCTTGGCGCAGAAGGCCTCCTGGGCGGCGTTGTCCACCACGCTGTCCTCGCCGGCCTGCAGTAGCAGCAGCGGCGTCTTGATGGCGCCGGCGTCGGCTACGGCCGCGTCCGACCCTGTGATGGCCTGATGGATCCAGTGGGCGGTGGCACCCCCCAGCCTGACCTGGGGATGCTGTTCGTAGATCTGGCGGAAGGCCTCATAACGCGCCGTGCTGTGGGTCAGCTCGTTGTCGGCAAAGCCGTGATCCTCATAGGGTCCCTGACCCGGGCCGTAGGGGGGCTCGCCCACCCAGCCGCCGACCGTGCCGATGGTGGCCGCCAACCCCTTGGCCAGCCACTTGGGCAGGCCGCCGAGGTTGATGCCCATCATGGGGGAGGAGAGTACCGCCGCCTGGATGTCGTTTGGCCAGCGTTCCAGATAGCGGGCCGAGATGGCCCCCCCCATGGAGTGGGCCAGCAGGAACAGCTTGGCAGGCTTGTCCGGTACAATCACTTCGTCATGAAACTGTTTGAGATCGGCGACATAGTCGTCGAACTGGTCGACATACCCCTTCTCTTTGTCGGCCAGCATGCGGTCTGACATTCCCTGGCCGCGATGATCGATGAGGTAGAGGCTGTAACCCTGGCGCCAGAGATCCCAGGCCAGCTCCTGATACTTGAGGTAGCTCTCGACCCGGCCGTTGACGATGAGGATGGCGCGATCGATCTTGGGTTGGCGCAGGGCGGCATAGCGGAGGGTGACCCCGTCCTTGCCCTTGAACTCCCCCTCGACGGCATGCTGGCGCCAGAAGTCGGGCAGGGTCTGCTGATAGAGGGCGGGGACGTCGGCTTCAGTGGTCAGCTGGTAAGGATTGCTCACGGCAAGGGCTCCGGCAGAAAACAGGGTCAGGGCCAGCAGGGAAAGGGAGGCAGGTTTCATCGGGCAAGCTCCTCGCGCCAGTGGTGGTAGAGCGCAGTGATGTCGTTCGAGCAGAGCAGGGGCATGGCGGCTTGCAGGCGGGGCAGCGGCCAGTCCCACCACTGCATGGCTTGCAGCATGGCGACCTGCTCCTCGTCAAAGCGGGGGCGGATCGGCCTGGCCGGGTTGCCGCCCACTATAGAGTAGGGGGCCACATCCCGGGTGACCACGGCCCGGGTGGCAATGACGGCGCCATCGCCGATGGTGATGCCGGGCATGATCATGGCTTCCGAGCCGATCCAGACATCGTTGCCGATCCGGGTGTCTCCCTTGCGCAGAAAACCGTCCTGCACGCCATCACCGAAGCGGGCAGCATCGAAGGGGAAGGTGGAAACCCAGTCCATCCGGTGACCCTGGTTGCCCGCCAGCATGAAGGTGGCGCCGGAGGTGATGGAGCAGAACTTGCCGATGATCAGGCGGTCAACTTCCTTACCCCATTGGCCACTGTCCCAGGACTCCCGCGTCGAGCCATCGCCGAGCAGGTAGCGTACGCAATGATCCTCGAACGGCTTGCCGTGGTAGTAGCCGGAGTAATAGCTGTACTCCCCGGCCTCGATATTGGGGTTGGTCAGATGATCCCGTATGACCTGGGATTCCAGCCAGCTGCCGAACGGATTTTCCATCACTGATCCTGCCATTCATCTTCTTCCTGTTGTGCGGCCCATCCTTTGCGGGTCAGCTGCATCTGCTGCCACCAGCGTTCGTCCGCCAGGATCTCGCCGGCCGGACCGAGCTGGGGGTAGGGCATCTCTTTCTCCTTGCAGAGCTGGGCATAGACGGGATAGCCCCCCTCGAACAAGATGGTGTTCTGCTCTTCCAGGCTGAGTGGACAGCCGCGCTGATAACAGCCGGCCAGTTCGCGCTGGCGCTGGGCCTCGTAAAGGATGGCGGCGGCGGCCACCGAGACGTTGAGGGACTGCACCATGCCTACCATGGGGATGACGATATGGTGATCGGCCAGGGCCAGCGCCTCTTCGCCGATGCCGTGCTTCTCCTGGCCCACCAGGATGGCGGTGGGTTTGGTGTAGTCGATGGCACGAAAGTCCACCGAGCTGTCGGAGAGGTGGGTCGCCAGGATCTGCATGCCGGAGGCCTTGAGTTCGGCCACCGCGCTGCCGATGTCCGGGTGCAGCTTCACGTCCACCCAGTTCTGGCTGCCGCGGGCAGTGCCCTTGCGCTTGTGGATCCAGCTCTTGGGCCAGACCGCGTGCACCCGGTGGATGCCGATGGCATCGGCGGTGCGCACGATGGCGGCCAGGTTGTGAGGTTTATGAACCTCTTCCATGCAGACGGTCAGGTCGAGCTGGCGCTGGGCCAGCATGTCGGAAATGCGTTTGAAGCGTTCAGGAGTCATGTCGGTTTCTATGTCGTGAGGCCGGTGTATGCAACAAGGCTGGTGGCCTGCGGCATGGGGCCCTGGGTATCTCTTGAAAAGCAGCAGGCGGCTTGCGCCGCCTGTGTTCAGTTTTTCTGTCGGCTCACCCTGAGCACGTTGGGCATGACCCGGATCTTGCGCATGATGTTGGCGAGGTGGATCCGGCTCTTGGTGGTGATGAGCAGGGTGACCACATAGACCCGGCCATCCTTCTCCTCGGTGCTGATGGCGTGGATATTGGCGCCGGTGGCGGCAATCACGTTGGCCAGCTCCGCCAGGGCGCCCTGGTGGTTGACGATCTCGATGCTGATGCCGGTGCGGAATTCCTGCTCCTGCTCCTTGTCCACCTCCCACTGCACCGGCAGGTATTTGTCCGGTTCGCGGCTGTAGCCCTTGATGTTGCGGCAGGACTCCTGGTGGATCACCAGTCCCTTGCCCGGGCTGATGTGGGCGATGATGGCATCCCCCGGGATGGGGCGGCAGCAGTTGGCGAAGGTGACCAGCATGCCGTCGGCCCCCTTGATCGGCATCTTCTTGCTGGTGGATTTGGGCTGCTCTTCCGGCGGCAGCTCATCCCCGAGCATGCGGCGGGCCACCATGACGCTCATGGCGTTGCCAAGGCCCACGTCGGCCAGCAGCCCCTGCAGATTCTCGTGTTTGGTGTCGGCCAGCACCTGCTTGACGCGGGCTTCCGGGATGTCTTCGATATTCTTGGCGCCGAGGGCATGGTTGAGCAGGCGGCGGCCCAGCACCACGGACTCTTCGGTGCGCAGGTTCTTGAGGAACTGGCGGATCTTGGAGCGCGCCTTGGTGGTCACCACGAAGTTGAGCCAGGCTGCGTTCGGACGGGCGCCGGGGGCCGTGATGATCTCCACCGTCTGACCGGAGTGCAGCGGGCTGCTCAGCGGATAGGGGTGGCGGTCGACCCGGGAGCCGACGCAGGCGTGACCGATGTCGGTGTGCACCGTGTAGGCGAAGTCCACCGGGGTGGCGCCGGCGGGCAGCTCCATGATGCGGCCTTCCGGTGTGAAGACGTAGATCTCGTCGGGGAAGAGGTCGGTCTTGACCCCCTCGATGAACTCGAAGGAGCTGCCGGCGCTCTGTTGCAGCTCCAGCAGGCTCTGCATCCAGCGCTGGGCGCGGATCTGGGCCGTGGTGCCCGAGCTGTCCCCATCCTGCTTGTAGGCCCAGTGGGCGGCGACGCCCTTGTCGGCCATCTGGTCCATGAACTCGGTGCGGATCTGCACCTCCACCGGTACCCCGTGGGGGCCCACCAGGGAGGTGTGCAGGGACTGGTAGCCGTTGGTCTTGGGGATGGCGATGTAGTCCTTGAAGCGACCGGGGCGAGGCTTGTAGAGGCTGTGCATCTGCCCAAGCACCCGGTAGCAGGTGTCTATGTCTTTCACTCTCACTCTGAAAGCATAGATATCCATCACTTCGTGGAATTGCAGTTCTTTCTTCTCCATCTTGTTGTAGATGGAGAACAGGTTCTTCTCGCGTCCGCTTACCTGGGCATCGATACCGGCTTCCCGCAGACGCCCCTCAATCTCGCTCTGGATGGAGTCGATGATCTCGCGCCGGTTGCCACGGGCGCGGCGTACCGATTCCCGCAGTACCCGGGAGCGCATGGGGTAGAGCGCCTCGAAGCCGAGCTCTTCCAGCTCGTTCTTCATGGTGTGAATACCGAGGCGGTTGGCGATGGGGGCGAAAATCTCGAGGGTTTCCCGGGCGATGCGGCGACGCTTGTCCGGTCGCAAGGAGCCGAGGGTACGCATGTTGTGAGTGCGGTCGGCCAGCTTGATCAGGATGACCCGGATGTCCTGGGTCATGGCCATCATCATCTTGCGGAAGTTCTCGACCTGGGCTTCCTTGCGATCGCGGAACTTCAGCTTGTCGAGCTTGGAGACACCGGAGACCAGCTCGGCGACGGCGTTGCCAAACTGCTCGGCAAGGTCGTCCTTGGTGACAGGGGTATCTTCGATGACGTCGTGCAGCACGGCGGCCATCAGGGTTTCGTGATCGAGGCGCATGTCGCCCAGGATGCGGGCCACGGCAACGGGATGAGTGATGTAGGGTTCACCACTGGAACGCATCTGTCCCTGGTGAGCGTCGCGGGCTACCACATAGGCTTGCCTGAGCTTCTCAACCTGCTCGGGTGGCAGGTAGGAACTGGCTATTTCTTTAAGATTTTCAAATAAATACAAGACAGTCCCCGCAGCGGTTAAACGGCAATCCGTGAAATTGAGGGTATGCCCTCGAGTTTGCGAGGTTTTCGAGCGGTTGTAAATGGGGAGAACAGCCGGCACCCGGGCGGGCGCCGACTATGGGAAGCGACTGACTTAGCCGCGACCTTCTGCGATGGCAGCAACGGCAGCCAGCTCAGCGGCTTCCTGCTCTTGCTGCTCGTAGCGGTCCTGAGTATCCATCACCTGGTTGTTGACCAGACCCAGTTCGATCTCGCGCAGGGCGATCACGGTCGGCTTGTCGTTCTCTTCGTCGACCAGGGGATCCTTGCCTTGTACCGCGATTTGACGAGCGCGGCGCGCGGCGACCAGCACCAGGTCAAAACGGTTACCTACCTGTTTTACAGCATCTTCTACAGTAACGCGGGCCATGCGGGACTCCAGTGTTTGGGCTTTCTGTGATTGAAAAAGCGGTGTTTAAAAATGACGCAAAAGTTTACTTGTTTTTGGCTTACTCTGCCAGTAGCTGTTTCAGCAAGTTTTGCTGGGCCTGCTGTTGCTGACGCATTTCCAGGCGCTGGCACTCTATGATGGCCCTGAGCTGGAACAGTGCCTGTTCAAAGTCTTCATTGATGATGACATAGTCATATTCGTCATAGTGCACCATTTCGGCAATGGCTTTCTCCATCCGGCCCCTGATCACCTCGGCACTGTCCTGGCCACGGCCGATCAGGCGGCGCTCCAGCTCCTCGCGGCTGGGGGGCAGGATGAAGATGGACTTGGTCGGCATCAGTTCGCGGATCTGGCGGGCCCCCTGCCAGTCGATGTCGAGGAAGACGTCGATCCCCTGAGCCAGGCAGGCCTCGATGGCGGCGCGGGAGGTGCCGTAGTAGTTGCCGAACACCTCGGCCCACTCCAGAAAGTCGCCGCGCTCGATCAGCTCCTTGAAGGTCTCCACCTGCACGAAGTGGTAGTGCACCCCGTGCTGTTCGCCGGGACGGCTGGCGCGGGTGGTGTGGGAGACCGACAGCTGCATCTTGCCTGCGCTGTTGTGTTTGGTCAGCAAGGCGTTGAGCAGACTGGACTTACCGGCCCCGCTCGGGGAGGAGATGATGTAGAGAGTGCCTTGTTGCGCCATGTCTGTACCTTTAAACGATGAGCCGCGCTTTGGTTGTAGCAGAGGCCGCCGTCTTGTGCCCGACAGGGAGACGGTTGCTCGCAATACGCGGAAGAATCAGAGCCAGGAGGATGTAAAGGCGGCGAATGTTAGCAGATGGGGGCGGATAAAAAAACGGCCGGAATCATATTCCAGCCGATCAAAATATTCGTAGCTTGCTGCGGGAGCGTTACCCACATTGGCCGTCATTCTGCCTCCGGTGCCGGGGGAGGGCCATCAGATTATCCCTGCCTCATGGCTCGGAATTTCCGAGTTGCCCTGGGTCGGTAGAAGATGCTTGTCGGTACAGAGGCGGTCGAAGGCGGCGATGACCCGCTCGCGGCTTATCTTGGCCATGGCGTCAGGATCCTTGAGGCGGGTGCGCCAGCCGAGCTCGGCCAGCGGCTTGCCGGTCTCCTGCTCAATCAGTTCCTGATAGACGCTGACCAGATAATCCCGGCACAGATAGGGGCCGGTACGGGCGGGGTTGTGGTGGGCGTAGAGGCCGATCACGGGTGTCCCCACCAGGGTAGCCATGTGGGCAGGGCCGGTATCCGGGGCCAGCACCAGGCTCGCCTCGCCAATCAGCGCCAGCAATTGCTTGAGGCTGGTCTGCCCCACCAAATCTTCCGGCTTGCTCTGGCTGAGGCGCTGGATCTCGGCGGCGAGATCCCGCTCCAGCCTGGCCGGTCCGCCGCACAGATAGACCTGAAAGCCCTTGTCTGCGGCGTGATCCGCCAGCGCGGCGTAGCCGGCGGCAGTCCAATTCTTGAATGCCTTGCTGGCAGCGGCGCAGATGAGCAGGGTCGGCTTACCACCCACCTTCTCCCGGGCCCAGGTCTGGTGCTCGGCGCTGATGGGCAGTTGCCAGTCCGGGGTCAGATCTTTTATCCCGAGCTCTTTGGCGAAGGCGAGAAAGCCGTCCAGCACGTGGGGGGAGGCGGGTGAGGGGACCCGATGGTTGGTGAACAACCACTGACCGTCGCTGGCGCGCTCCCGATCAAACCCGAGTTTGACCTTGGCCTTGATGCCGAGGGTGGCGATGCTGGCGCGCATGGCGGCCTGCAGGTGGAGCAGGGCATCGAACCTGCGCCCCTTGAGGGTCTGCCAGAGATCGCGATAGCCGCGCCACCCCTTGCTCTTGTCGAAGGGAATGACCTCGACCCCCGGCAGATCGGCGAACAGGGTCGCCTCAATCTTGCCGGTGATCCAGGTGATGCGGGTCTGGGGCCACTCCCGCTGGATGACGCGCACCAGCGCCAGCGCGTGGCAGCAATCTCCGATGGCGGAGAGCCGCAGGATGCAGATGGAGGAGGGCGGCGTTTGGAACAGCGGCATGATGTGGCGCAACGATGGCAAAATGGATGGATGGCATTATGCAAACTCCCCTGTGGATTGTAAAATTGCGCCGGTTGCCCGACCGGCACGGCTTTCTGAATGGATGCCCTGCCCCCACTATCGACCGGAATTCTCATCATGCTGACACACACCACCCACAACCAGGTCTGCTGGTATGCCGACGGAGTCTTCCGCGATCCTTCCCCTGCCTTGTTCGATCCTGTCTGGTGGCAGACCCATCGCCAGGTGGTGGGCTCTTCCATCGGCCGCGGGGTGACCTGGTTCGTGAAGGATGAGTCCCGTCACTTGGTGCTGCGTCACTACTACCGTGGCGGCATGGTGGGCAAGCTGGTGCGTGACCGGTTCTGGTTTGAAGGGGTGGAGAGCAGCCGGGCCATGGCTGAATATCGTCTGCTGGCGACCCTGAGTGAACAGGGGCTGCCGGTGCCGCGCCCCTTTGCGGCCCGCATGGTCAAGCAGGGGCCCTTCTATCGGGCCGACATCCTGATCGAGCGCATTCGCGGCGCCAAGGATCTGGTGGCCCTGCTCAAGCAGGGGCCGATCGCCGGTGAGGTGTGGCACAAGATAGGCAAAACGGTGCGCCAGTTGCACGATGCAGGGGTCTATCATGCGGATCTCAACAGCCACAACCTGCTGCTCGACAAGGAGGGCAAGGTGTGGGTGATCGACTTCGACAAAGGAGCCATCCGCTCCCCCGGCAACTGGCAGCAGGCCAACCTGGAGCGGTTGCTGCGCTCCTTCAACAAGGAGTCGCAACTGCACACCAGCTTCCACTTCGTGCCGGAGAACTGGCAGGCCCTGATGGCAGGCTATCAGGGCAAGGTGGCGTGACGTCGGGTTCCACTTCGTAGCTGGAGGCTGGCAGGCCCTGATGGCGGACCACCGGGGGCGAGAGGTGCGAGGCCAGCGATGCTGGCGCGGTTGCTCGGCGCCAGCACCAATGTTACTTATTGAGTGTGATTGCTTGGACAGATATTCAGATCCGGTTTCGAGGCGCGTGATGGAAAGGTATGAGACTGCCGGGGTTGAGGTCACCACTCCCCTTGAGGTGACGCTGATGGCACAGGCCATGGCGATGTTGGAGGCCGGGATCTGGACCTGGTCGGCCGGGCAGGGTCTGAGGCGGGACCCTTCCTGTCTGCAACTGCTGGGTCTGGAGGGGGGCGAGCTGGGGGATCTCGGCTGGCTGGATCGGGTACATCCGGATGATGCTCCCCGTCTGGCAGAGGCCCTGGAGGCCTGCCAGCAAGGGCGCAGCAACGGGCTTCGACTCGAGTACCGCATCCTGCACCATCAGGGCCATTACATCCGGCTGGAGGAACGGGTCCGTCGTGACGAAAGGGGTCAACTGCTGGGGGTGGTTCGCCATCTGGATGCCGCCATGGCGCCCCTGGAGGATCGCCACGACACGGATCCCCTCACCGGCCTCGAGAGCCGCAGCCACTTCGAGCTGTTGCTGGATGAACGGCTGGCCAGCGAGAGCGGCAGTTTCTGTCTGCTGCAGTTCAGCGTGGATCACCGCAGCAAGATCCTGCAGTTGTTCGGGGAGGCGGCCTGCGACGCCATGCTGGCCAAGCTGGCCCGCATCGTGCGCCGCGAGCTGCGTCGGGAAGATCCCTTCGCCCGTTGGGACGAAGACGGCTTCATCCTGATGCTCTCCCAGACCGATCGGTTGAGCGGCCTGGAGATTGCCGAGCGGCTGCGTCTTGAGATCGCCGACGCCAGCCTGCTGCCCCAGCGTCCGGTGACCGTGAGCATCGGCCTGGTGCAGAGCCAGAGTGCCGAGCAGCTCGATCACCTGCTGGCCCGGTTGGCCTCCTGCCACGGTCAGGCGAAGCGGGAACACAACGCCGTGGTCGGCTGACGGCCAGTCACTGTCCGCGAACCCATTGACGCCGATGGACCCATCAGCGTCAATGATTTTCAGTCAGCGCTCACTGACCTGCTGACGCTGGCAGACCCAGAGGGAAGCCAGCATCAGCAGGGCGCCCAGACCGAGCCTGAGCAGGTCGGTATCCTTTCCCCAGAGCACCAGATTGACCAGCAGACCCGCGGGGATCAAGGCGTTGTTCATGATGGCCAGCACGCCGCTGCTGACCAGGGTCGCCCCCTTGTTCCACAGGAAGTAGCCGAGCCCGGATGCCCCGACCCCCAGCCAGAAGAGGATGCCCCATTGCAGGGGGCTGGTGGGATATTGAGGTTTGCCCAGCAGCCACCAGGCGGGCAGGGCGATCACCAGGGCGCCTAGATAGAAGCAGCCGAACACCGCCAGCTGGGGCGGCTGCTCAGCCTCCCGGGCCAGCAGCACCTTGTAGCCTACCTGACCCAGGGCGAAGCAGACGTTGGCGCCCTGCACCACCAGGAATCCCAGTACATAGCTTTCGGTCAGGCCGTCGAAACGGATGACGGCCGCCCCCAGCACCGCCAGCAGGGCCCCCCACAGATAGACAGGCTTGAAGCGCCCTTCCAGCAGGTCGTGGATCAGGGTGACATAGATGGGGGTGAAGATGGTGAACACCAGCACTTCCGGTACCGTCAAGAGCAGGAAGGAGTGGTAGTAGAAGAGATACATGATGCCGAGCTGGATGGCACCGAGGGCCATCAGCTTGGCCACCAGATCGGGGCGCAGCCAGCGACGGCGCAGGAAGGGCAGAAACACCAGGCTGGCGAGCACGATGCGGGTCAGTACCGAGAAGTAGGCATCCACCTGACCGGCAAGGTAGACCCCGATCAGGCTGAAGGAGAAGGACCAGAGCAGGGTAACCCCTATCAAGTAGTTCATGTGATTGAATTGTCGTCAGTTGTCAATTTGGAGGGCGCTATGATGGCCGAGTTGGAAGGCGCGATCCAGCGTTTATGGGAAGGGTTGTCACAGATCGGAGCATTTGCCTTCGAGGCGAGCAACGGGGTCGGATCCGCCACCGACTGGTGCGGTCGCGGGGAGGGTGCCGTGGTGGTGACCGATCACCATGGGGGGTGGCTGTATGCCGAGACGGGTCGCTACACCACGCCCCATGGCCGGGAGCTGACCATGCACAACCGCTTCTGGTGGCAGCGCACCGCACGGGGGATCATGCTCTCCCACCTGCGCTACGAGCAGCCGGTGATGCTGTTCGAGCTGTTGCCCCGGGGGGACGGGCACTGGGTCACGGCCGAGCCTCACCTGTGCGGGCAGGATCACTACAGCGCCGAGCTGACCGAAACCGGCGAGGGTTTCCTGCTCGCCTGGCAGATAACGGGGCCGCGCAAGAACGAGCGGTTGAGTTATCGCTACGGACCAGAGGCGCAGAGATAAAAAAACCGGCGCAGGGCGCCGGTAGAGGGGACAAATCGGAGGTTTTGTTAAAACGGTCCCAAAAACAGGAGAGATACACTCTCGTCACACACGCAGAGAGGGTCTTCAGGCATTCAGTGCATAGTTCAGCATGGCTTGCAGCTTGCTGTCGAAGAACCAGGGCAGCAGCACCATCAGCAGACCCAGCACCCCGGCCAGCCGGTGGCGATACTGCCAGCTGGCTATCAGTACCAGACCGCCGCAGAGGGTGGTCAGGATGCCTGACATAGGGCTGCCTCCCGCTGTTGGCGGCGCTGCTGTGCCCACTGGTTGAGGGCGACCGAACCCAGGATCAGGGCCAGCGCCACGCCCGTGGTGGACTGGATCTGCTCGCCGAGGAACAGGGCTCCCAGCATGACGCCGAACAGCGGCACCAGGTAGTTGCTGAAGGAGGCGAAGGTCGGGCCCGCCTTCTGGATCAGCGCCATGTAGAGGAAGTAGACCAGGCCGGTACAGAAGATCCCCAGCATGGCGACGGCGCCCATGGCCTGCTGGCTCGGCAGGGTGAGGGTGCTCAGGTCGGCCACGAAGGGCGCGGCCAGCAGCAGCTGGATGGCTGAGGAGATCAGGATGTTGCGGGCCACGACCACAGGATGGTCCTTGGCGAAGCGCTTGATCATCAGCAGGCCGATGGCGAAGCAGCTGGCACCGAACAGGATGGCCATGGCACCGAGCAGGCCGGCATTCATGCCGCTGGTCAGCTTGGGCCAGAACAGTACCAGCACGCCGATGAAGCCGATGATCACGGAGACGAGGCCGCCCTTGGTGATTCTTTCACCAGAAATAAACAAGGGAGCCGCCAGAATGGTCACAAAGGGGATACAACCCATGACCACGGCCGCGATGGCGCTGTCCACGTACTGTTGTCCCCAGGCCACCATGATGAAGGGGATGGTGGCGTCGAGCAGGGCGATCAGCATATAGGTTCGCCAGGGCGTGTGTTCACTCTTGAGGCGCATGAACAGGCAGAGCAGACCCAGGGTCAGGCTGCCGCACAGGGCGCGTCCGGCGGCCACCATGATGGGGGGCAGTTCAGCCACGGCCTGGTGCATGAAAATGAACTGGGAGCCCCACAACAGGCCGATCGCCAGCAACAACAGATAGCTACGCATTTGAATCTCCGATGTAATTCGCCTGCGCATTCTATGCAATCTGCTACTATGCCAAAAATGAATTGTCGTCATTCAACTATGGCCAATATCGATGGAACTGCCCCTCTCCCGCCTCGATCTCAACCTGCTCACCGTGTTCGACATGCTGATGCAGGAGCGCAACGTCACCCGTGCCGCCGAACGGCTGCACCTCTCCCAGTCCACCGTCAGCCATGCGCTGGGGCGCTTGCGCCAGGCGCTGGATGACCCCCTGTTCGTGATGAGCCGGCGCGAGATGATGCCGACCGAACGGGCCAAGGCGCTGGCGAGCCCGGTGCGCCAGGCGCTGGCCATGCTGGAGCAGGGGCTGCGTCAGGCCAAGGGATTCGACCCGGCAAGTGCCCGGCGGATCTTTCGCATCGCCACCCCGGGCTCGGTGGAGCACGGTCTGGTGCCGGTGCTGGTGGAGTGGATGGTGCAGCAGGCTCCCCACTGCCGACTGGAAGTGTGCGAGCTGGCGGACAGCGACTACGAGCGGGAGTTGGAGAAGGGGGAACTGGATCTGGTGATCGGGTTTGCCGGTGCCAACCACCTCTCGCCCCGGTTGTGGCGCGAGGAGTGGTTCAGCAATCCGCTGGTCTGTTTGTCGCCCCTTGGCAGCGCCCTGCCCGACATGCTGGGGCCGGGAGAACTGGTCAGCCGCCCCCATATCCACACCTCCAGCTGGGGCCACAGCCAGGCCATGGTGGATCTCTGGCTGGCCCGTTTCGGGGTGGAGCGGGAGCTGGGGGTCAGGCTGCCGAGCTTTATGGCGGTACCGCCGCTGATGGCGACCGGCCGCTACCTGGTGGTGGTGCCCGAGATGATCGGGCGCCACTTCTGTCGCCACTATCCGTTGCGCCTGCACCAGCTGGAACCCGCCATCCCCATCGTCTACCTGATGGCGGGCCACCCGCTCAGTGCCCATGACGAGGCGATCGGCTGGTTCAAGGGGTTGTTGCACCGGCTGGCGAAGGAGCGCTACGGCGCGGATGCGTTCGGCCATCCCGCGCCGCAGGGGGCAGATCACGCCAATCCGGAGAAGTAGTCCAGCCCCATCGCACCCTTCACCTCGGCCAGCACCTCGTCGGTGAGGGCCCGGGCCTGCTCGGTGCCCTGCTGCAACAGGCGCAGCAGCTGGCGCTTGTCGGCGATGGCTGCCTCGCGCCGCTCCCGCATCGGAGCGAGCAGGGTCTGCAGGCAGTCGTTGAGTACCTGCTTGCAGCGCATGTCCCCCAGACCACCGCGCTGGTAATGGGCCTTCATCTCGGCCACCAGTGCCTTGTCGGGGTGGAAGGCATCCAGATAGGCGAACACCGTATTGCCCTCCACCTGACCTGGATCGCTCACCTTGAGGTGGTTGGGGTCTGTGTACATGGCGAACACTGCCTGCTTGATCTCGTCGCTCGACATGCCGAGTTCGATGGTGTTGCCAAGGGACTTTGACATCTTGGCCTTGCCGTCGATGCCGGGCAGGCGGCCGGTATCGCTCAGAATGGGCTGGCACTCGGTCAGCACCTCCTTGCCAACCAGGGTATTGAAGCGACGCACTATCTCGTTGGTCTGCTCCAGCATCGGCAGCTGATCCTCGCCCACCGGCACATGGGTGGCGCGAAAGGCGGTGATGTCGGCGGCCTGGCTGACCGGATAGATCAGGAAGCCGGCCGGCAGGCTGCGCTCGAACCCTTTTTGCTGGATCTCCGCCTTGACGGTGGGGTTTCGCTCCAGCCGGGCGACGCTGACCAGGTTGAGGTAATAGGTCGTGAGCTCGGCGAGGGCGGGCAGGGCGCTCTGCAGGCAGAAGGTGGTCCTGGCCGGGTCGAGGCCGGCGGCCAGGTAGTCGGCCATCACCTCCAGCACGTGATCGGTCACCTTGGCCGGGTTGTGGCCGTTGTCGGTCAGCGCCTGCAGATCGGCGATCATGACGAACTGGCGGTAATGGTGCTGGGCGGCCACGCGCTGGCGCAGGGAGCCGACGTAGTGGCCGATGTGCAGTTTGCCGGTGGGGCGGTCGCCGGTCAGGATAACGGGGTTGTGCATGTCACTCTCTCCAGTTGGGTGAGCCGGGAGGCGACAAAGGGATGAAAACAATGACCGCCTCTCGGCGGTCACGGTGTTTTCTTTGGGAAATATTACATAGAAAAGCAGTGCCGCCTGTTTAAGAGCAGCACCACCAGTAGTTGTGATTGAATGAGGTCATATTCATGGCAAATCAAACTACGCCTGTTCGGTCACTTCTGCAAGGGGACGACCAGCAGATCGCAGGGCACGGTATTCATCAGCTGGCGCGCGCTCGAGGTGAGCAGACTCCAGAAGCTTTGGCGGTGGCCGCACACCAGCAGGTCGATCTGATAATCCCTGACCGCCTGGTTGACCCGCTCGCTCAAATCGCCGCAGATCACCAGCTTCTTCTCGATGGGGTAGTCCACCGACGCCAGGAAGGCTTCCAGCTTCTCTTTCGCCTCGGCGATCACCTGGTCCTGCACGTTGTCGATGTCGATGTCGATCATCTCGGTGTAGAGATCCTTGAGGTCCACATCCACATGGATCACCGACAGCTTGGCGCCGTTGGAGCGGGCCCGGTCGACTGCCTTCTCGATCACCTTGCGGTTGTCTTCCGACAGGTCGATCGCGGCCAGTACGTGTTTGTAATAGGTTCCATTCATGGGAGTTCTCCTCACTGATCCTGGGTCCACTATACCAATGTCTGCTGAAACTAAAACGGCATCGTCGCCACAGTTTCAGGATTTGCCTGACCCCGAACCGGAAGGCGTAGAGGTGCAGGTGGCCGGGGAGTGCATATTTTGAACAGGAGTTTGACGCCGGTCACAGGCGTGCTATTGCCCTCGGGAAGGTGGGGGAATAGGATGTGCCCGTGCTTCGCAATGAACACAAAACAACAAAAAGCATCTGAATACCGCTTTGGGGAGCCTCGCGCTCCCTTTTGTTTTTCTGCCCTCTTCCAGCTCATATCCCGTCCGACATCAAGGTAATCCCGCCCCCCTTGGTTATGCTGTAGCCAGTTCCCTTGGCAAAACGGCCAGGGCTCCTCACCTGCAACCGGGTGACGCTGTCATGGCCGTTTATCATGTCCCACCGATGCACCGGAGAGTCCTTCATGATCATTCATCCCCAGATCCAGGGTTGTGTTGCCCGCAATTGCCACCCCATGGGTTGTCGCGCCGCCGTGCTGCAACAGATCGAACAGGTGCGGGCGGCGGGGCCGTTCAACGGGCCGAAACGGGTGCTGGTGCTGGGGGCATCGTCCGGTTTCGGGCTGGCGTCCCGGATCGCGCTCACCTTCGGCGCCGGGGCCGATACCCTGGGCGTCTCGTTCGAGCGGGGTCCCTCCGACAAGGGGCTCGGCAGTGCTGGCTGGTACAACAACATCTGGTTTCGTCAGGCGGCGGAGCAAGCCGGTCGCATCGCCGTCAACCTGATCGGGGATGCCTTCTCCGACACCATGCGCCAGCAGGCCATCGACGTCATCCGCCAGCAGCTCGGGCAGGTGGATCTGGTGGTCTATTCGCTGGCGAGCGGAGTCAGGGTGATGCCGGATGGCACACAGGTACGCTCGGTGCTCAAGACCACAGGCCAGCCGCTGCAAGGCTGGGGGCTGGATCTGGAGCACGATGCGCTGGTGCAGCAGTCGCTGGTGCCAGCCACCCCGGAGGAGATCCGCGACACCGTCACAGTGATGGGGGGCGAGGACTGGCAGCGCTGGATGCAGGCATTGCAGCAGGCGGATTGCCTGGCCCCCGGCGCCCGGACCGTTGCCTACTCCTATATCGGTCCCGAGTCCACCTATCCCCTCTATCGGGACGGCACCATCGGCTATGCCAAGGAGCACCTGCACGCCACCGCCGAGACCATCAACCTGCAACTTGCCGGGATTGGCGGTCATGCCTGGGTGTCGGTCTGCAAGGCGTTGGTGACCAAGGCGAGCGTGTTTATTCCGGTGCTGCCTGTCTATCTGGGCCTGTTGATGGGGGTGATGAAGGAGCGTGGTGTTCACGAGGGCTGCATCGAGCAGATGCAGCGGCTGTTTGCCGACAAGATGTACGGGCCCAGAGGGGTCGTCGCCGATGGCAACCGGCTGATCCGGATGGATGACCACGAGCTTGAGCCAGCGGTGCAGGCCGCCGTCTCGGCACTCTGGCCCAAGGTGACGCCGGAGAACTTCCGCATCCTGGGGGATTTTGCCGGGTTGCGCCAGGAGTTCATGCAGCTCAACGGCTTCGAGCTGCCGGGGGTGGATTACGGTGCGCCGGTGAACGTGGCGTCACTCACTGAGCTGACGCCCTGACACCCGCACGAGGGGGAATCAGGCAACGTTGCAGGCCAGTTCAGGGGAAAGGTGGGGAGACTGGGCCAGCACGGTCTGGTTGCGCCCTTGGCGTTTCGCCTGATACATGGCCATGTCGGCCCGATGGATGAGCTGGCTCAGGCTGTCATCCTGCGTCGAGCGTTCCGCCACTCCGATGCTGATGGTCATGTGGGGGGCGGCCAGGTAGGCGATCCGGCTTCTCAGCTGCTCCGCCAGCCGCCAGCAGGTGGCCCCGTCCTGGGTCATGGCCACCAGAAATTCTTCCCCGCCCCAGCGCCCGATCAACTGCTGGTCCGGCGCCCAGCTCTTGAGCTCCCTGGCCAACTGCCGGATAGCCTGATCCCCCGCCTGGTGACCATGCTTGTCGTTGATCTGCTTGAAGTGATCGATGTCGATGATGAGCAGGGTCAGGGGCGTTTCGTGCAGCCACTGCTGGCCCAGTCTCTCCAGCAGGGCGCGTCGGTTGGGCAGCCCGGTCAGCTGATCGAAGGTGGCGAGCTTGTAGAGGTGGCGCGAGCTGCGGTGGAGCCTGCGGGTGGTGAGTCCGAGCAGGATCAGGGCGACGGCCAGCAGCACCAGCAGCAGCAATTGGTAGTAGCGGGCACTCTGCTGGTAGAGCAGTTGCTGGCGCTTGTTCTCGTTCTCCTGCTGCAGCGCGCGATTGCTGGCCTCGCTGCGAGCCAGATCCATCTCGACCTGGAAGGCGGCCGCGTGCTGGCTCAGGGTCTGGTTGAAGTGCTGCTTGTAGTACTGCATGTAGCGGGTCATGGCCCCGTAGGCCTCGGGGTAGCGGCCCAGATCGGCCAGCAACCTGGCCTGCATCGCCCGACCATCCATGGAGAGAGGGGCGGTGTGCTCCATCAGCAGTTGCAGGGCCAGCTGCTTCTCGCCACGACCCAGCAGGGTTCTTGCCCGGATCTCGGTCAGACGGGAGGCCGCCTGCGGGCTATCCAGCCTGTCATAGATGGCTTGTGCCTCCTCCAGGCTGCGCCAGGCTGAGTGCCAGTCCGCCCGTGCGTTGAACACCATGGCTTGGTAGCCGAGGACGATGGCACGATAGTGGGGTGACAGGCTCGGCGTGGCCAGCAGGGTATCGAGCAACTGGCTGGCTCTGGCAGGCTGGCCCATGTCGATGTAGAGCCTGGCCATGTTGGCCCGGATGATGGCCTGGCTGTTGGGTTCGTTGAGCTGCACCATCTGGCCGAGGGCATCCTGATAATAGGTCTCGGCCTCACGGTAGAGATTGAGGTCCGCATAGAGGTTGCCGAGGGTCATCAGCAGACGGCCGCACTGCAAGGTGGAGAGGATGGAACTCGGCTCTTTCTGCTTGAGGTGATAGGCGGTCTTGAGCTCGAGGATCGCCTCTTTCATCTGCTGGGTACGGTAGAGGGCGAGCCCGTTGAGGGCATGCCACTCCGAGACCTGCCTGGGGTGATGCCGGACCGCTGGCCAGAGCTGGGTGAGCAGCTCGAGCGCCTGATCCGGCGTATCGGCATCCAGGGTCAGGGCAATCTGCTGCAACCGGAAGTCGAGCAGGCGAAGGCTCTCCTGCTGGGCATTGGCCAGACCGCGGGCGCGGGCATTGTCGCGCTGTGCCTGTGGATAGCGGCCAAGGGCTGCCTGGGCCAGGGACCTGGCGTAGAACAGTTCCATATCCTGCTGGGGACTGGCGTCGAGGCGCTGCAGATAGCCGACGGGATCGCGCGCCGCCTGCAATTCAGCCTCTTTCAGCAAGGAGGGAGCTGCCTGCAACTGGGTCATCCAGAGCAGCGCCAGTGCCATTATGAATCTCATTGAATCCTTTCCCCGACCAATGGCGCCATCATAATGGCTGATGTCACCTACACCATGTTTCTTTGCTTCTCTATAACCGTATGGGGGAGAGGATGAGGTGAAAAGTCGTCGCAACTGCGGGGTGCGTCGGTTGTCTCTGGTTGCGTCAGGATGCAACAGTGGCGACAATCGTGGGCAAATCACAGTGGAGAATCATCATGTTGGCCAAAGCCATGATCGAGAAGTTGAACGAGCAGATTAATCTTGAATTCTATTCCTCCAACCTCTACCTGCAGATGAGCGCCTGGTGCGAGGACAAGGGCTTCGAGGGGGCCGCCACCTTCCTGCGCCAGCATGCGGTCGAGGAGCGCCAGCACATGGAGCGCCTGTTCACCTACGTGAGCGAGACCGGCGCCATGCCGGTACTGGGGGCCATCGAAGCGCCTCCCCATGAATTCAAGTCCCTGGGTGACATCTTCCGCACCACCCTGGAGCACGAGTATCACATCACCAAGTGCATCAACGGTCTTGCCCACGTCGCCTTCACCACCCAGGATTACTCCACCTTCAACTTCCTGCAGTGGTACGTGGCCGAGCAGCACGAAGAGGAGAAGCTGTTCAAGAGCATCGTCGACCGTCTGAGCCTGGTGGGCGAGGATGGCAAGGGCCTCTATTTCATCGATAAGGAGCTGGCCGAGCTGGCCAAGGGCGCCCCGGCCAGCATCATGGACGGCAACGCCTGATAGTCGTGGACACTTAGTGTTCAGTCAGTACAATGACGGCCCCTTGTAAAGGGGCCGTTTTCTATTTGCAGGTGTCCTTGTACCGCTGTGCTGGTGTCTGCCGGGTACAATGACGGTCCTTTAAGGTAAAGGGGCCGTTTTTCTTTTGATGGGTGAGTGATGATGAAACAGGTGGATGTGGTGGTGATCGGTGCCGGGGCGGCCGGATTGATGTGTGCGGCCCAGGCTGGCTACCGGGGTCGCTCCGTGCTGGTGCTCGACAACGCCAAGAAGCCGGGCCGCAAGATCCTCATCAGCGGCGGCGGTCGCTGCAACTTCACCAATCATCAGGTGGGTCCCCATGCCTTCCTTTCGGCCAACCTCCACTTCTGCAAATCGGCGCTGGCGCGCTATACCCAGCAGGATTTCATCGATCTGGTGGACAGGCATGGCCTGAACTACCACGAGAAGACGCTGGGCCAGCTCTTCTGCGACGACAGCGCCAAGGATATCGTCGACATCCTGCTGACCGAGTGCGACTGGGCTGGCGTGACCCTGCAGTTCCAGACCGAGATCCTCACCGTCAGCAAGACAGATGAAGGCTTCGTGCTCGACACCAGCAAGGGGGAGATCGCCTGCTCGTCGCTGGTGGTCGCCACCGGCGGCCTCTCCATGCCGAAACTCGGTGCTACCCCTTATGGCTTCAAGCTGGCGGAGCAGTTCGGCCTCACCGTGCTGCCGACTCGCGCCGGGCTGGTGCCCTTTACCCTGCATCAGGCCGACAAGGAGGCCTTCGCCGATCTGGCGGGGGTCAGCCTGCCGGTGGCGGTGACCGCCGAGGATGGCACCCGCTTCAAGGAGGCCATGCTGTTCACCCATCGCGGCCTCTCCGGCCCCGCCATCCTGCAGATCTCCTCTTTTTGGCTGGCGGGGGAGAAGATTCACATCAACCTGCTGCCGGATCTCGACATTCCAGAGACCCTCAAGACCTGGGCCCAGGCCCATCCTGCCCAGGAGCTGAAAACCGTGCTGGGGCGCGAGCTGCCCAAGCGCTTCGTCGACAAGCTGGTGGAGCTGGGATGGCTGGTGAGCAAGCCGATGCGCCAGTACAACGAACGGGAGCTGGAGGCGGTAGCCACCCTGCTGGGGGATTGGCAGATCCTGCCCAACGGCACCGAAGGGTATCGCACCGCCGAAGTGACCTTAGGGGGGGTGGATACCAACGCGCTCTCCTCCAAGACCATGGAGGCGCGCACCGTGCCCGGCCTCTACTTCATCGGCGAAGTGGTGGACGTGACCGGCTGGCTCGGTGGTTACAATTTCCAGTGGGCCTGGTCGTCGGGCTGGGTGGCAGGCCAGTACTGCTGAGGGATGCCGCATCCTTGCTGTGAATGGTCCCGTCAGCGGCCTCTCGGGTGACAACTTCCAGTGGGCCCGGTCGTCGGGCTGGGGGAGAGGCCGTACTGCTGACAAAGAGGCTCAGCGGATGAGTCCGAGCGGATCGGGCCGTGTCAGGCGGCCCGAGTGATGGAACCAGACGCGGCCTGCTCAGGCCGCGTTTTTTATGGTCGGTCGCTGGCTGCCGGTTGGCCTCTAGCCTCTCCTGATATTGGGCAGGAAGGCGGTCAGCAGGCCAATAAGGGGCAGATAGGCGCAGACCTGATAGACGGTTTCGATGCTGGTGGCATCGGCCAATCTGCCCAGCAGGGCGGCCCCTATCCCTCCCATGCCGAAGGCGAAGCCGAAGAAGAGGCCGGAAATGGTGCCGACCTTGCCGGGTACCAGATCCTGGGCGTAGACCAGGATGGCGGAGAAGGCCGACGCCAGGATGAGGCCGATGACGATCGACAGCACCGAGGTCCAGAACAGGTCGACGTGGGGCAGCAGCAGGGTGAAGGGAGCGACGCCGAGGATGGAGATCCAGATCACCCGCTTGCGACCGATGCGATCGCCGAGCGGCCCGCCGAGCACCGTCCCCGCCGCGACGGCAAACAGGAAGGCGAACAGATAGAGCTGGGCGCTCTCCAGCGACAGGTGGAACTTGTCCATCAGGTAGAAGGTGTAATAGCTGCTCAGGCTGGCCATGTAGAAGAACTTGGAGAACATCAGCAGACCGAGGATGGCCAGTGACCAGCCAATCTGGCGGCGGCTCAGGCCGGTGCCGGCATGGGCCTTCATCCGCCGATGGAAGCTGGCGGCATGGTGGCTGGACCAGCGGCCGACGAAGCTGAGCACGATGACCCCGATGAGTGCGAACAACGAGAACCAGGCCGCACTGCCCTGTCCCTTCGGCACGATGATGAGCGCCGCGAGCAGGGGGCCGATGGCCGATCCCAGATTGCCGCCGATCTGGAACAGAGACTGGGCCAGACCGGGCTGGTTGCCGGCCGCCATGCGGGCGACCCGGGAGGATTCAGGGTGGAAGACGGAGGAGCCCATGCCGATCAGCATGGCCGACAACAGCACGGCGCCAAAGCTGCCTGCCTGCGACAAGTAGAGCAGCCCCACCAGCGTGAAGCCCATGCCCAGAGGCAGGGAGTAGGGCATGGGTCTGCGGTCGGTATAGAGGCCGATCAGGGGTTGCAGCAGCGAGGCCGTGAACTGGTAGGTGAGGGTGATGAGACCTATCTGGGTGAACGACAGATCGAGCCCCAGCTTCAGGAGGGGATAGATGGCCAGCAGTACCGACTGCATCATGTCGTTCAACAGGTGCGAGAAGCTGATGGCGGCGATCACCGGATAAGCGGTGGTAGTCGGGTTGTCCACCGCGGGCGGGGCGGTGATCGGGGTGTCGGTACTCAAGGTCTTGTCCATGGCTGGGGGATCACTCCCTCTACCATGCCCTATCCCGGCGTATCTGGACATAACCAAAGTGGGCGAACTCTCGGATTGCGTTCGCGTGGCGCGCAGGCCGTTCATGCTGACGGCGTGTGGATGGCTGGTCAGATCTTGTGCTTGGCGCGGGGCGGATTAGTATAGAAGGCCTGCCGCCGTTATCCGGCTCATCACCCGCCATGGAGGGAACATGTTCGAAAGCCTGGGTGTCATCAACGTCTGGACCTATCTGGTCGGTCTCTTCTTCATCATCATCGCCCCGGGCCCGAACTCCCTCTACGTGCTGCGAACCGGTGCCGTGCGCGGCATAGGCCCGGGTTATCGCGCCGCCCTCGGCGTCTTCGTCGGCGATGCCATCCTCATTTTCTGCGCCTATCTGGGGATCGCGTCCCTCATTCGCACTACCCCATTGCTGTTTACCCTGGTGCGCTATCTGGGCGCCATCTACCTGCTTTATCTGGGGGTGAAGATCCTGCACGCGAACTTCATCGCCAAAAAGGCGGGACCGGCGTCCGAGATGGATCCCGGTGAGCGCTATTTTACCAAGGCCCTCACCCTGAGCCTCACCAATCCCAAGGCGATCCTGTTCTACGTCTCTTTCTTCGTGCAGTTCATCGACTTCAGCTATGCCCACACCTGGATCTCCTACCTGGTGCTGGCTGGCATGCTGGAAGCGATGAGCTTCGTCTACCTGACCCTGCTGATCTTCGGCGGTACCCTGATGGCCCGCTTCTTCCGTCAGCGCCAGACGGCGGCCCGTCTCGGCAACGGTCTTATCGGTCTCTTCTTCATGGGGTTTGCGGCCAGGCTGGCGACGCTCTCCTCCTGACCCTGGGGATTGCTGACCGTCCGGTGTCGGGCACCTAGTCTGGCCAGCAATCCTTGCCCACCGGGATGAAGCGGGACTGGTAGACGATGAGCTTCTGGTTTCCCGGTTGATTGATCCCGGGATTGTGGTAGGTCTCCCCGGGCAGCAGGTACTTGCTGTCCGCCTCGCTGTCCGCCTGCTGGCAGCCCCGTTTCACCATGAACTCGAAATAGGTGTTGCCGGTATTGGTGATGGTGCTCTGTGCCGGGTCCAACTGGTATGCAAAACGTGACTGACGCGGGCGCACTACCAGGATGGACTGCAGGGCCAGCTTCACCTCGACGGTTCCCCGGTGCTGCGTCTGGCTGCCTTCATCCACCTGGGCTGCCGGTGACTCGGTGAAGGTGATGCGGTAGTAACGCTCATGGTCATCGGCGGGCCCCTTGTAGTAGAACTTGACGTTCTGGGCATGTCTGGCGTGCAGGGTGAAGCGCCTGGGGGCAAACAGCAGCTCACCGGGGACGGTGGGCAGTGTTCTGCCTCTGGCCGTGGGGTCGCTGATTTTTTCTATCTGTATGTCGTACAGCTTGGGTGAAGCACTGTTGTTGGTCAGGGTTCTGGTAATGAACTCCTGCTCTGGCGCCATGGCAAGAGTCATGGCGCCGATGTCGAGGGCGGCGGCCTGTGAGGTCAGCAAGCCGCCCAGCAAGGGCCAAAGTAGACGATGCATGTTGTACTCCATGGTCAGCGCCAGGTCCCCTTGATGGTGATGGTGCCGCTTTGTTCCACCTCGCCTTCCCACATCTCGTCGCCCATGGTGCGCTGCACCATGGGATCGGTCAGGTCGAATTCCAGCGCCAGCTTGTAAAACCGGGTGATGCCCTGACCGTTGACGGGATCATTCCACTCCTGCGGTGGTTGATTGTCCTGTATTCCGAGGGCGCGAATATCCACCGGTGTGCGATCGCAGCGAATGGCGTGCCGTGAACCCGCTCCATGAGCCACCGAATCGAATACCAGCCTGGTAGGGATGGGGACGGCCTGTTCAGGTGCGAAGGAGCCTGCCGGATAGAAAGTGCACATGTACAGGATCTTTAGCTACAACCAATTGAAATAGATAGAAAAAAGGCTTCGTTTGTGATCTGATTTAATCGCAAAAAAAAACCGACACGCCCGAAGCCATGACTATTATCAATGCAACCCAGTACCTCAAGCAACTTCTTAGCTCTTCTGAACTCAACCGGATCGGTAAATTTACCGGTTTTTGTCAGCGACTCCGGGATATCCAGCCTGCGAGACTACTCCCGGCTCTGCTCTCAGGGCTTGGTTGCGACAAGGTGGATGGTATTGCTGGTTTGCATCGCCATTTCAATGCGTTGCAGCTCCATGATACTGACCAAATAGCGTATAACCGACATTCCGCACCTGATTTAGGAATAAATTTGCCGATAGCGCTCACCCAATACCTCCAAAATGATCTGCT
>NZ_JAPDBQ010000051.1:0-25376 GCF_027705325.1 Aeromonas sp. QDB18 | reverse complement strand
CTGCGCGAGCAGCTATCACCCAGTAATGGGAATCCCCCTCCTGTGACGCGAAGCGCTAAGGTGGGGGAGGATGTCAAAACAAGAACTCTGCCATGAAAAACGGGAGCCAAGGCTCCCGTTTTTCATGGTTGTCAGCGTGGCAGCTTGGCGAGGAACGCCTCAAGCTCCGGTGACAATGGCGCTTCCACCTGCATCTCCCGGTCGTCCACCGGATGAGTAAAGGTGAGCTTCCAGGCGTGCAGGAACAAACGCTTTAGCCCCTGCCCTCGCATCTTTTCATCAAACCCGGCCTCACCATATTTGTCATCGCAGGCGATGGGATGGCCGGCGTGCTGGGTGTGGACACGGATCTGGTGAGTACGGCCAGTGATGGGACTGCACTCGACCAGTGTGGCCTCGGCAAACTGACGGGTAATCCGGAACCGGGTCTCGGAAGGTTTGCCATCGCTGCTGACCCGCACCACCCGCTCGCCGGATTGCAGATCATTTTTGCGAAGTGGCGCATTGACCACCTTGACGTGGGGTTGCCACTGGCCGCGCACCAGCGCCAGATACTGCTTGCGCATGGTCTTGACCCGCAACTGCTCGTGCAGGCTGCGCAGGGCACTGCGCTTCTTGGCAACCAGCAGCACGCCGGAGGTGTCGCGATCCAGCCGGTGCACCAGTTCGAGGAAACGGGCTTCGGGGCGCAGAGCACGCAGCCCTTCGATGACGCCAAAACTGAGGCCGCTGCCGCCGTGCACTGCCATGCCGGACGGCTTGTTTAGCACTATCATGGCGTCGTCTTCAAACAGGATCTGGCTCTCCAGACGCTGGATGCTGCCGAGGTTGGCAGAAGGCAACTCATTCTTCTCGGCCACACGCACGGGGGGCACCCGCACCTCGTCACCGGCACAAAGCTTGTATTCCGGTTTGATGCGCTTCTTGTTGACCCGCACCTCCCCTTTTCGAAGGATGCGATAAATCAGGCTCTTGGGGACGCCCTTTAACTGAGTCTTGAGAAAATTGTCGATGCGCTGCCCGTCATGCTCAGCTTCGATGGTGAGCAGCTGCACTTGTTGATGTATCTGTGTCATGGCGCGGATTTTAACACCGCCGACAGCCCTTGGCTGCATGCTTTGTTAAAAAATGGCGTCTTGCTATAAAAGTGGTTTAAATGGGATAATAAACAAGGTTTTGTCATTGTGTTCAAGCCTTGTACTAAGTGGCCAAAATGTATGCCACCCAATCCCGAAACACCGTGTATACAAGAACATGACGGTTCCCGGGTGCGAGGTACAACGCATGGAGAACACAAACAGAGCCGACGTAAATTGTCTCCACATCGGTATCCTTAATTCACGCCCTCTCGAGAAGGCTGAACCAGAGTGCCCTTAGTTTGCGCCTCATGCATACCCCAACCGGGAGGTTGCCCCAGCATGCTGAAGACCCGAGGCCGGCGCCGGCAGGACCCAGTGGAGGAATCAAAATGACAAAATAATGAGAACTCAATGAAAAGAATGCTAATCAACGCGACTCAGGAAGAAGAGTTGCGCGTAGCGCTGGTTGACGGACAACAGCTCTACGATTTGGATATTGAAAGTCCGGGACACGAGCAGAAAAAAGCGAACATTTACAAGGGCAAGATCACCCGAGTAGAACCCAGTCTCGAAGCTGCTTTTGTTGACTATGGCGCCGAACGCCACGGTTTCCTGCCGTTAAAGGAAATCGCCCGCAATTACTTCCCCTCCGGTTACTCCTATCAGGGTCGTCCCAACATCAAAGAAGTGGTCCGCGAAGGCCAGGAAGTGATTGTCCAGATCGACAAGGAAGAGCGTGGTACCAAGGGTGCAGCCCTCACCACCTTCATCAGTCTGGCTGGCAGCTACCTGGTGCTGATGCCGAACAACCCCCGTGCCGGCGGCATCTCCCGTCGCATCGAGGGTGACGAGCGGACCGAGCTGAAGGAAGCCCTGAGCGGACTGACCGTGCCGGACGGCATGGGCCTCATCGTGCGCACTGCCGGTGTGGGCAAGTCCCCGGAAGAGCTGGAGTGGGATCTGAACGTTCTGCTCAATCACTGGGACTCCATCCACAAGGCGTCACAACAACGTTCCGCTCCGGTGCTCATTCACCAGGAGAGCAACGTCATCGTGCGCGCCATCCGTGACTATCTGCGTCGCGATGTGGGCGAGATCCTGATCGACAACCCGGTCATCTTCGAGCGCGCCAAGTCGCATATCGAGCTGGTCCGCCCCGATTTCCTCAATCGCGTGAAGCTGTACAAGGGCGATGTCGCCCTGTTCAACCACTTCCAGATCGAGAGCCAGATCGAATCGGCCTTCCAGCGCGAAGTGCGCCTGCCCTCCGGCGGCAGCATCGTCATCGACCCGACTGAAGCACTGACCTCCATCGATATCAACTCCTCCCGCGCCACCAAGGGCGGCGATATCGAAGAGACCGCCCTGCAGACCAACCTGGAAGCAGCAGACGAGATCGCCCGCCAGCTGCGCCTGCGTGACCTGGGTGGCCTGATTGTCATCGACTTCATCGACATGACCCCGGTTCGCAATCAGCGCGAAGTGGAAAACCGTCTGCGTGAAGCTGTGCATCAGGATCGTGCCCGCATCCAGCTGGGCCGTATCTCCCGTTTCGGTCTGCTGGAGATGTCTCGCCAGCGTCTGCGTCCCTCCCTCAACGAGTCCAGCAGCCATATCTGCCCCCGTTGCCAGGGTCAGGGGGTCATCCGTGACAATGAATCCCTCGCCCTGTCCATCCTGCGTCTCATCGAAGAAGAGGCCATGAAGGACAATACCGAGCAGGTGCATGCCCAGGTGCCGGTCGATGTGGCCGCCTATCTGCTCAACGAGAAGCGTACCTCCATCGCCAATCTGGAACAGCGCAATGATGTACGTGTCTACATCATTCCGAACCAGCATCTGGAAACCCCGCACTACGAAGTGACCCGCATCCGTCAGAACGAGATCCCGGAAGCGGCCAGCTACGAGCTCAAAACCGAGATTGCCAAGCCGGTCTATCAGCCGCGCCAGGCTCAGGTAGTCGAGCGTGAACAACCGCTGCTGCAAGGGTTTGCCCCGGCTCCTCAGCCGGTTGCGCCCGCCGCCCCGGCTCCTGTTGCGACTCCCGCTCCGGTTGCAGAACAAGTCGGCTTCTTTGGCAAGCTGGCCAAGGCCTTCTCCGGCCTGTTCGGTGCCTCCTCCGATGCGGCTCCGGCCGAGGTGAAGGCGCCTGCCGACAAACCGGCCGCCCAGCGCGAAGCTCGCAAGGATGACGGGCACCGTCACCAGCGCGATGAATCCCGCAGCCGTGGTCAACGTGGTCGTCGCGACGACAACCGCGGCAGTCGCAATGCCGAGGCCGGCGAGAAGCGTGAAGGCGCAGCCAGCCGCGAGAGCAGTGATCGTAATCGTCGCCCGCGCAAAGAGCGGGAACCGCGCCAGGAACGGGAACCCCGTGGCGAAGTGCGCACCGAACAGCGCATGGAGCGTGAGCCTCGCGAACCCCGCCAGGAGCGCGAACCTCGTGCCCCGCGTCCGGCTCGTGAACCTCGCGCCCCCCGCGAACCCCGTGCCGAGGTGATCGTCGAGGAGGTTGATACCGTTGATACTGCGGTCACCAGCGCTGAACCGCGTCAGGAAAAAGAGCAAAAAGTGGCCGAGCGCCGCGAACGTCGCCAACTGCGCAAGCAGATCCGTGTCGATGTCGCCGCGACCGACACCCCTGCCCTGCCGACTGACGAGCAAATCATCGATGTCGCCGACGTGCAAGCCGCCGCTGAGCAGCAAGAAGAGCAAGGCGAAGGTCAGCGTCGTTCCCGCCGTACCCCGCGCAATCAGCGCATCGAAGGGCAACGTCGCAAGCGCATCAACGAAGAGGCTCGTGGCCAGCGTGAAGACGAAGCACAAGGTGAAGTGCAGCTGACTACCGCGGCCCAGGCCGATGCGGCTCAGGTGAAGGTGGAAGAACCGGTTGTGCCTGTCATCACCATTCCGAGCGCAGAAGCGGTTGCAGCCGCCCTGCAGGCCTCCGCCGCACTGACCGAACACGTGGTGGCTGAAGCCGTTGCTGAGGAAGCGGCAGAGCAGGCACTGGCAGCCCAGGCTGTGGACGCGCCCTCCACTGACGAAGTTGAGCAGGTTGCGCAAGCAGACGCTGAACCCGTCGCCGAAGTGGCAGTTGTCGAACCCGAGATGGTCGAACCTATCGTCGACACCGCCTCTCATGACAAACCTGTCGCCGTGATCGACGCTGTCGAGCAGACCCAGCAAGTGGAGGCCATCCCAGAAGAGGTTGCACCGGTTGCTGAAGCGGCACCTGTCGCGATCGCTGAGGAGACGGCCACCGCCGAAGCGGAGGTCGTCGAGATGCCGGCTGCCGTGGTGCAAACCGAGCCAGCAACCAGCCCCGAAGTGAAGGTCAGCAAGGGTGCCGGTGTATTGGCCCGTGCCCGCAAGGCTTATGCCCCCATGGCAACGCCGGCTGCGGCTCCTGCCCCGACACCCCGTGAACCCGTGGAGTACGCTCCCCTGGTACGCAGCGAAGTCGTGACTTCCGGTCGCCACGGTGGCAGCACCGCTGCCAGCAACGTGGCAACCAGCCCAGCCGGTCGCCCCTGAGCAGACTCGTTAGTCTGAATAAAGAGCCACACATTGTGTGGCTCTTTTTTTATCTCTTTTTTTGGGCTGACATCGCCTTGCTCTCCCCCCTGTCCGTTCTTCGATATCCGCCGCTTTCCCGATGTTCAGCGACCACACACAGTCCAAACAAGACGTGAATAACACACCAGACAGAGAATTCATCTCTGTCAAAGCATCACGACATGCTCTGCTTTGTCGACAGGTCCGTGCATTGACAGCATATGAAGCCATTGGCAAACAGTCTGGCAGCGTTCCCCTTTGGTAGCACAGTCGGTGTGTTCAGTGGTGGCTGAGACAACCCAGGTTGAACGGGAATGCCAGACATAGGGCAACCTGTGGCGCTCTTCACTCTCATCATTTCTGGTGAGGATCATAGACCCGTTGAACGCCCTCCCTTCAGCTTCACGTGCAAGTGTTAGCTCGTAACAAGGATGCTGCCCTCACTGTGCACAACAGGGTGGTTCAGGGATGTAGAGAAACAAGGAGGTGATAGATATTGCTGTTCAACTGCTTGTCTGATGGCATATAGCCATCGCTCATTGAACTATTGCCGTATGACGTGACATTCACCAGGCAACAAAAAAGGGCCCGAAGGCCCTTGTTTCATTTCCAATGACTGTCGCGCTTATCCGCCAAAGAGATGGTTGTTCAGCAGGAAGAGACCGCCGGAGAGCAGCATGGTGAGCGGCAATGTCAGCACCCAGGCCAGCAGAATGGTCTTGATGGTCTGGCTCTGCAGGCCGGACTTGTTGGCCACCATGGTCCCCGCCACCGCAGAGGAGAGAATGTGGGTGGTGGACACCGGCATCCCGGTCAGACTCGCAATCCCGATGGACGCGGCGGCCGTGATCTGGGCTGCAATGCCTTGGCTGTAGGTCATGCCGGAGGAACCGATCTTCTCCCCTACCGTGTAGACGATACGACGCCAGCCCACCATGGTGCCGCAACCGAGCGCCAGGGCGATGGACACGATGACCCAGGTCGGCGCATATTCGGCCGTTGCGGTCAGATCCTTGCGCCATTTGGCGAGATCGGTCAGCTCCTTGGCCGGCAGTGGCAACTTGGAGACCTTGCGGGCAGTGTCGTCGATGCACAGCAGCAGACGACGCACCTCGCGGCGATCCACCAGGTTCATCTCCTCGTAGGTGCGCACCTGGCCCAGACGCTTGTCGAGGGTCGCCATGGCCTGCAGGGCCTCCCCTGCCGCACAGTGACTCATCAGCTCTTCCTGGGCTTTGGCAGGCACACTGAAGTTCACCAGATGGGAAACCTGTTCCTGGTTACGCTGGTAGATCTCCATGATGCGCTGGTTGGCATCCTGGGTTCTGTCCAGATCATAGGAGCGGCTGTTCATGTCCAGCGCAAAATAGGCAGGTGCCATGCAGATCAGCACCAGCATCACCAGACCGATGCCTTTCTGACCATCGTTGGAGCCGTGCACGAAGCTCACCCCCATCGCGGAGCAAATCAGTGTGACACGGGCCCAGAACGGTGGATGCTTCTTGCCGTCCACCAGCAGGCGCTCTTCCGGGGTCTTGTGGATCTTGCTGCCAAGCCATACGCGCTTCATGGCGAACAGCAGCAAGGCGGCAATGATGAAGCCCACGGTGGGAGAGATGATGAGAGAGAGCATGATGTCGATGGCTTTGCCGACGTTGATACCCTCTTTCAGGGGTTGATGGCTGATCAGGGCATAGGCGCCGCCAACCCCCAGGATGGAACCGATCAGGGTGTGGGAGCTGGATGCCGGAATGCCGAAGTACCAGGTTCCCAGGTTCCAGACGATAGCCGAGAACAGCAGGGAGAACACCATGATCAGACCCTGGGTGGAGTCCATGCCAAGCAGCAGATCGATGGGCAGCAGGTGAACGATGGCGTAGGCCACCCCCAATCCACCCAGCATGACACCGGCGAAATTGAACAGACCGGAAGCCACCACCGCCATATGAGCCGGCATCGCCTTGGTATAGATAACCGTTGCTACCGCGTTGGCGGTATCGTGAAAGCCGTTGATGAATTCATAGGCCAGCACAAAAAAAACGGCCAATACCAAACCGATTGACCACCACAAACCCAAACCACTAAACATTTCAAACATAAAAACGAACCTGTTTATGAGTTGCGGCGGATTATGCCAGAAGGCTCGATGCGCCATACCCGTTGTTGAAATATTTCAGCAAAAAAAAAAAAGGGCATTCCGTCAGAAAATGTCTTAGGGCCTGTAGGAACGGGGCTTGTCGAGGATTAATTTAAGTCCATTCCATTGCTGTGGATAGGCGCCAATCAAAGCCTGAGCATAGCTCGATGTCCCGAAAAAGGCCGTTTTCAACCCGCTCGGCACGTCCGTTTCCTTTTGTCAGATATAAAAGAGGGTGCCCTGGCACCCTCCTCGATAGACAAGCCGCACGGTGCGCAGATCAATCCTGGTTGATCCGGCTGGCCACAGCCCCTTGCTGACTCTTGTATTTGGCATTTTCCCGTTTGTTGTACGGGCGAGCCGCGGTACCTGACAGCATCTCGAAGTTCAGAGCACCGATCTTCATCTTGGGACGCAGGGCCAGAGGCAACTTGCCGCCGTTGTAAAACTCCAGCACGATGCGACCGGACCAGCCCGGATCGATGCGGTGGGCGGTGACGTGTACCATGAGGCCGAGGCGCGCCAGGGAGGAGCGACCATCCAGCCAGCCGACGATATCGGCGGGCAAGGTAACCGATTCATAGGTCACCGCCAGCGCCAGCTGACCCGGGTGCAGATAGAAGGCTTCACCGTCCGGCACGTGGATCTCCTCGCTCATCACCCGCTCGATGGCATCGGCCATCTCGGCACTGGTACCGCCAAGGTCGATGTAAGGCGCGGTATGATCGCGAAACACCCGAAACTCGTTGCCCAGCAGCACATCGACGCTGACGCCGCTGATCCGCTCAACACCGGGCCGCGGCTCGATGACGATCTTGCCTTCATCCAGGTGCCGTTCGATATCGGTATCACAAAGACGCATTCTGCGACTCTCCTGACAAAAGATTCATTAAAAAAAGCCGGGCATCACCCGGCTTGTTTTCTCTCAACCAATCAACATATGGCGGATACGCGCCTTGAGCATGTCGATGGCGATGCGGTTCTTGCCGCCACGGGGCACGATCACGTCGGCATACTGCTTGGACGGGTCGATGAACTGCATGAACATGGGACGCACAGTCTTCTGATACTGCTTGAGCACGGAGTCCATGGTACGACCGCGCTCCTGCACATCGCGCACCAGACGGCGCAGCAAACAGATGTCGAGCGGGGTATCCATGAAGATGGAGGCGTCCATCAGTTCGCGCAGGCGGCTGTCGGTCAACAGCAGTATCCCTTCGAGGATGATTACACGGCGCGGTGCAAAGGTGGTGACCTCGGTCATGCGCGTGTGCTCGGTATAGGAGTACTGGGGGATGTTGACTGCCTCCCCTTGCGTCAGCTGGGTCAGATGCTGCACCAGCAGATCGTGATCCAGGGCATTGGGGTGGTCATAGTTGGTCTTGACCCGCTCTTCCATGGTCAGGTGGGTCTGATCACGGTAGTAGCAATCCTCGGTGATCACACCAATCTGACCCGCTCCCAGCTCGGCCACCAGCTCTTCATAGATGGTTTGGGCGATAAGACTCTTGCCGGACGCGGATGCACCAGCAATACCGATGATCACGCAGGAATGTTGAGTATCAGACATTGAAAATACCTAAAGAGAAGAGCACTGGGGATTGTTTAAACCGATCCATTATATGAAAAAGGGGTGGCCATGCCCACCCCAAATCCGTCCCCCTTGGCCGAACGCCGATTATTCGTCCAGCGCCACCGTGTAGAGCGGGGTCGCAATCGGTTTTGCGCTGAAATAGAGCTCGGCCCCTACCCGGCGAGCCAGTTTCAGGTAAGTCTGTGACAGCTCGCCATCCGGCGCACCGAACACGGTGGGGCAGCCTTCATCCATGTGCTGGCGAATGTCGATATGCAGCGGCAGCTGACCAAGCAGCGCCACGTGATACTGCTCCGCCATCTTTTGGCCACCGCCTGTACCGAACAACGGCTCGTGATGCCCGCAGGCACTGCAGACGTGGTAACTCATGTTCTCGACGATACCAAGCACAGGCACATTGACCTTGTTGAACATGGCGATCCCCTTGCGGGCATCTGCCAGCGCCACATCCTGGGGCGTCGTGACGATCACCGCCGCCGTGGTGGGCACCTGCTGGGCCAGCGTCAGCTGGATATCGCCAGTGCCCGGGGGCATGTCCACCACCAGGTAGTCCACCTCGCCCCAGCGGGTCTCGTGCAGGATCTGCCCGAGTGCCTTGCTCGCCATGGGACCGCGCCAGATGGTGGCATCCTGCTCGGCCACCAGATAACCGATGCTGTTGCTCTTGATGCCGCAGGCCATCACCGGCTCCATCAACTTGCCATCAAAGCTGACAGGGCGCTCCTTTAGGGTCCCCGTCATGGTCGGGATGGAGGGGCCATAGATGTCCGCATCCAGCAGGGCAACCCGCGCCCCCTCTTTTTGCAGCGCCAACGCCAGGTTGACCGCGGTAGTGGACTTGCCCACCCCTCCCTTGCCAGAGGCAACCACCAGGATATTGCGGATCCCCTGCACCGCCGCCAGTTGCTGCGCGCGGGGCATGCTGGCCACGTCTATCTCCCCCGTCCAGTCGATGCGGGTCGCACCGGTGACGCTGCGCAGCCGGGAATCGAACTCCTCTTTGATCTGTTCAAAGAGGGACTGGCCGGCAAAGGGCAGCACCAGCGTGATGGCCAGGGTCTGTTCGTGCCGCTCGACGGAACGCACAAAACCGGCCGCGACCAGATCCTTGCCCCATCCTGCCGGCTTAAATTCGGCCAGGATCTGTTTTACTGAATCAATCACCATTAACTCCCCATTATGTTGTCGTTATCCTGAGGTGAACGGTTACCGCACATAAATCAGTGGCTTGCCGACGTCATCGTGATGCCGCCAGTCAGGGCACTGGGGGCCACAACCCTAGGCAGGCCGCCCCCAATTCGGGTAACATGCACGGCACTGTATCATCCCAACAGGCACATAAAGAACGTATTATGGCAACTGATCCTCGTAGAATGCTGGTAACCTGCGCCCTCCCCTATGCCAACGGCTCCATCCATCTCGGCCACATGCTGGAACACATACAGGCCGATATCTGGGTTCGTTATCAGCGAATGCGTGGCCATCAGGTGCATTTCGTCTGTGCCGACGATGCCCACGGCACGCCCATCATGCTCAAGGCTCAGCAGATGGGGATCTCGCCGGAAGAGATGATTGCCGCCGTCTCCCAGGAGCACCAGGGGGATTTTGCCGGTTTCAACATCAGCTTCGACAACTACCACTCTACCCACAGCGACGAGAACCGCGAGCTGGCGGGCGTGATCTATGGCCGTCTCAAAGAGTCCGGCAAAATCAAGATCCGCACCATCTCTCAACTGTTCGATCCGGAAAAATCCATGTTCCTGCCGGATCGCTTCGTCAAGGGCACCTGCCCCAAGTGCAAGTCCCCCGATCAGTACGGTGACAACTGCGACAGTTGCGGCGCGACCTACAGCCCGACCGAGCTGATTGATCCGAAATCCGCCGTCTCCGGTGCGACCCCGGTGATGAAGGACTCCGAGCACTACTTCTTCGACCTGCCCCAGTTCGAAGCCTGGCTCGCCGACTGGGTACGCGGCTCCGGCGCCATCCAGGAAGAGATGGCCAACAAGATGCAAGAGTGGTTCGAAAGCGGCCTGCAGCAGTGGGACATCACCCGTGACGCCCCCTACTTCGGCTTCGAAATTCCCGGAGCCCCCGGCAAGTACTTCTATGTCTGGCTGGACGCCCCCATCGGCTACATGGCGTCGTTCAAGAACCTGTGCAACAAGCGCGGCGACATCGACTTCGACAGCTACTGGAAAGCGGACTCCGACGCCGAGCTCTATCACTTCATCGGCAAGGACATCGCCTACTTCCACTGCCTGTTCTGGCCGGCCATGCTGGAAGGCGCGAACTTCCGCAAGCCGACCAAGGTCAACGTGCACGGCTATGTGACCGTCAACGGCGCCAAGATGTCCAAGTCCAAGGGCACCTTCATCAAGGCGTCCACCTATCTCAAGCACCTGGATCCGGAGTGCCTGCGTTACTACTACGCCGCCAAGCTCAACAGCCGCATCGACGATCTGGACTTGAACCTCGAAGACTTCGTCTCCCGCGTCAACGCCGATGTGGTCAACAAGCTGGTCAACCTGGCCTCTCGCAACGCCGGCTTTATCGCCAAGCGTTTTGACGGCAAGCTGGCCGCCACCTGCGCCGAGCCCGCACTCTACGCCGAGTTTGCCAGCGCCAGCACCAGCATCGCCGAAGCCTATGAAGCGCGCGAATTCAGCCGCGCCATCCGCGAGATCATGGCCCTGGCCGACAAGGCCAACCGCTATGTGGACGACAAGGCTCCCTGGGTCATCGCCAAGCAGGAAGGGGAGGATGCCGAGCTGCAAGCCGTCTGCTCCGTCGGCATCAACCTGTTCCGCGTGCTGATGGCCTACTTGAAGCCCGTCATGCCGCAGCTGGCCGAGCGCGCCGAAGCCTTCCTTGGAGAGACCCTGACCTGGGACGGCATCGCCGCCCCTCTGGTCGACCACGGCGTCGCCCCCTTCAAGGCGCTCTTCTCCCGCATCGAGTCCGCCAAGGTGGATGCCATGGTGGAAGCGTCCAAGGAAGATCTCGCCAAGGAGCAGAGCAAGAAGCCGGCAGGCCCCCTGGTGGACGATCCCATCAGCGAGACCATCACCTACGACGACTTTGCCAAGATTGACCTGCGGGTGGCGCTGATCAAGAAAGCCGAAGCGGTGCCGGAAGCCGAGAAGCTGCTGAAGTTGCAACTGGATATCGGCGGCGAAACCCGTCAGGTCTTTGCCGGTATCAAGTCCGCCTACAACCCGGAAGATCTGGAAGGCAAGCTGACCGTGATGGTGGCCAACCTGGCCCCGCGCAAGATGCGCTTTGGTATGTCCGAAGGCATGGTGCTGGCGGCAGGTCCGGGCGGCAAGGATCTCTGGATCCTCGAGCCCCAGGAAGGTGCCCAGCCGGGCATGCGCGTGAAGTAATACGCCCCTTCCCGGACAGTCCCAATAAAAAAGAGAGGCCAATGGCCTCTCTTTTTTTACCTTGTGGGGTGCTTACTGCCCGCTCTGCAGCAATGCCATCCGAAGGCCGACCAGCTCAGCCTGATGGCAATCCAGTTGCAGTAGTTGGCAGCGGATCTCTGTTTTCAGGGCTCGCCGTTGCTGGCCTCGCCCCGTTTCGCCCCCAAGGCGTCTGAGCCATTGGCGCCTGTCCTGCAATTGCCCAAGCCGCTCCTGCCAGCTCACCAGCATGGACAACCAGGCCGGATCCCCTCCCCCCTGTGCCGTCAGCAGCTCCATCCCGTAGCGCGCCTGTTTCAGCACCAGACGCAGCCGGTGCCAGCACCGAAGTTTCGCCCTGATGCCCACAGGAAGGGAGGTGGTCTTCGCCAGTGCATCCGACAGTGACAGCGCCAGATACAGCCGAAACAGCGGCAAGAGATCGACACCGACGGGTACCTCTTCCAGTCGGGCCAGCCAACGGGCCAGCGGGCCGGTCAACAGGGGGACCCGTGACAAGCGGTTCTGCCGAAGCGAGCCACCATGATGCTGCGCATAGACCTGGGCATCACGCAGGGCGGAGAGCGTGCCGACGGCACGGGTCAATCGCCGCTCCAGCTCGGGCTCATGAATCAGGGGTCGCCACAGGGCGAGCAACGCCAGCAGGCGGCGGGCCGCTATCCGGTAGGCATGCACCTCTTCCATCCCCTTGTGCTGGCGCAGTGCCAGGGTCGCCCCCCGATATTGCCCAACGAGCCGGTTGGCCTGCGCAATCCCGCTCTCCCCCATGAACCCTCCGGCTAGTTGGTATGAAAACCGGTTCCGGTGGGTGGCAACGCCTGGGTGCACTCCATTCGGGTGACGGTGGCGGTTCGGGGCCCGTGCTCAAGCCAGCCCAGCATCATCTGTACCTTCTGTTCGGGACCAGCAATCAGGATTTCCACCGAGCCATCTTCCAGGTTGTAGGCATGCCCCCGCAGCCCCAGTTGCAGCGCCCGCTCCCGGGTGAAGTAGCGAAACCCCACTCCCTGAACCTGACCCCACACCCGCACGACAAACGATTGCTCTCCCATTTATCACACCTTTTCCTTAAGTAATTTTTCCCCGGGGCGATAATGAGCGCGACACTCTCTTCCCCTTGCAGGACGCAATACCATTATGAAAGAAGTAAAGTTTCGGTGGGTTGACCGTTATCTCATTCACCTCACGATCAGCGAGAAATTTCTCATCACCTTCTGGTGCCCCCTGGTGTTCATCGCCTTCCTCACCTGGTATCTGCTGGCCGACGGCCATGATCAGGCGATGCAGCTCAGAGTGGATCAGCTAAAAGGGCGGGTCGAGACCACGGCCCAGCTGGTGAGCCAGCAGCCGACCCTTACCCTGCCCGCGGATCTCGTACTCACGCCTGGCGCCGCCACAGGCCTTAGCCAGCAGGGGGACATCTTTCGCTATGGCGCCAGCGCAGGTCAGGCGGGCGTCGTCTCCGGCACCCTGGATACGAGTCACTACGCCCTCTGGGATGGCCAGGGCACTACCCTGACCATCATCGCGGTGCTGGCCGCCCTGCTGGCCCTCATCACCCACTATCTGATGACCTTCGTCTCGGGGGCCCTCTACTCCACCAACAAGGCATTGCAGACGGTGGCGAACGGCGATCTCACCTTCCGGCTCAACTTCTTTCCGGTGCGGGACGAGTTCTCCATTCTGGCGGGCAGTATCGACACCTTCACCGACCGCCAGCACAAGATAGTGCAACTGGTGGAAGAGTCCGCCGATGCCCTTACCCTGGCCGCCGACGAATTTCGCGAGCATGCCAGCGACGGCGAGCAGCTTGCCCGCGCCCAGCGACAGCACATGGACTCCCTGGCCGCCGCCATGGAGCAGATGTCCGCCGCCATCCGGGAAGTGGCCCGCAACGCCAATGACACCCTGCTGCAAACCCGCCAGTCCAGCGACGAGGCGACTCACGGGGCACAGCGGGTGGCACGCACCATCACCGCCATCCGCACCCTGGCGGACGAGATTGGCAATGCCTCGGGCGCGGTCGAACGGTTGACTCACAACGCCAATCGCATCAACGAAGTGGTCAACGTCATCAACGCCATCTCCCAGCAAACCAACCTGCTGGCCCTCAACGCCGCCATCGAGGCCGCCCGGGCTGGTGAACAGGGACGCGGCTTTGCGGTGGTGGCCGACGAGGTGCGCACCCTCGCCAGCCGCACCCAACAGGCCACGGTAGAGATCCAGCAGATGATCGAGGAGCTCCAGGCCGGGACCGGGGCGCTCAACGACATCATGGAGAAGACGGTGGGGCGCGCGGCCGACAGCCAGCAGCTCATCACCGAGGTGGGCATGGACATCGAGCGGCTCAGCAACCACAGCGATGCGGTCCTGGAGATGAGCACCCAGATCGCCACCTCCAGCGAAGAGCAGAGTTCGGTGGCAGAGGAGATCACTCGCAACCTCGACAAGGTGCGCCACGAGGCGAGCCGGGTGGAGGAGTCCGCCAGCGCGGCGGTCGCCGGCACCACCGGCCTCAAGGGAACCGCCAATGAACTCGGTCAGGCGCTCACCGGCCTGCGGTTCTGACCCCCTCCGGCAGGCCATCCTCCAGATGGCCTGCCATGTCTGGGCCAGGCGCTGGGGACGTGCTAAACAGCCCGTCCGACCCTGACCGCGTGTGGATGCACGGATCCCGGTAGACGCGGCTTGCGTGCCTACCCTCACAGCCCCTACTATATGCCCCCTTCTTTTCTACCATCGGCAACTACCCATGAGCGCTTCCATCTATCTCGTCAAAGGCCGCGAAAAATCCCTGCTGCGTCGCCACCCCTGGATCTTCTCCAAGGGCATTGAGCGGGTGCAGGGCAACCCCGTTGACGGCGATACCGTCGAGATCTTCACCCATGACGGCAAATGGCTCGCCCGTGGTGCCTGGTCCGGCAGCTCCCAGATCCGTGCCCGGGTCTGGACCTTCGACAAGGATGAGAGCGTCGATCTCGACTTCTTCATCCGTCGCCTCAAATACGCCCAGGAGTCCCGTGACGGGCTCATCAAGCGTCAGGGCCTCACCGGCTATCGCCTCTGCGCCGCCGAATCCGACGGTCTGCCGGGCCTCACCATCGACCGCTACGCCGACTTCCTGGTGTGCCAGATCCTCTCCGCCGGTGCCGAGTTCCAGCGTGAGCTGATAACGCAAGCCCTGCGTACCCTCTACCCCGAGTGCAGCATCTATGAGCGCTCCGACGTGGCCGTGCGCAAGAAGGAAGGGTTGAAGGAGCGCACCGGCGTCATTCATGGCGAGACCCCGACCGACCCCGTGGTGATCGAGGAGAACGGCGGCGTCAAGATCCTGGTCGATATTCGCAACGGTCACAAGACGGGTTTCTATCTGGATCAGCGGGATAACCGCCTTGCCGCAGCGAAATACACTGAAGGCAAGCGGGTGCTCAACTGCTTCTGCTACACCGGCGGTTTCGGGGTCTATGCCCTCCAGGGCGGTGCCAAGGAGGTAGTCAACGTCGATCTCTCCCAGAATGCGCTGGACATCGCCCGCCAGAACGCCGAACTGAACGGTCTCGATACCAGCAACACCCAGTTCGTGCGTCACGACGTCTTCAAGCTCTTGCGCGAATATCGCGAGAAGGGCGAGAAGTTCGATGTCATCGTGCTGGACCCACCCAAGTTTGCCGAGAGCAAGGCCCAGCTGCTGGGCGCCTGCCGCGGCTACAAGGACATCAACATGCTGGCGTTCCAACTGCTGGCGCCGGGTGGCGTGCTCTTGACCTACTCCTGCTCCGGCCTGATGGAGCAGAGCCTGTTCCAGAAGATAGTGGCCGATGCGGCCCTCGATGCCGGTCGCGATGCCCAGATCCTGGAGCTGCTCTCCCAGGCATCTGATCACCCCATCGGTACCGCCTATCCGGAAGGCTTCTACCTCAAGGGGCTGGTGGTGCGCGCCCGCTAAGCCGAGCAGACCAGCGCTGCCCCCCTTGTCCCCGGTTCCAGATCCGGGCCAGGACTGGGTTCTGCTAGTCATCAAAAAGCCCGCGATCGTAGCGCAATGCTGTTCACTTAAGAGAATTTGAGTTCCAGTCCACGTAGTATCAGGGCTAAAAATGAGGGAGGCATGATGCCTCCCTCTTTCTATTGCAAGCCACGCTGGATAAAGGCTGAAGGAACATCGACTGGAAACAGCCTTGCTCCCCCAACTCAAGTCGCATTTATGAATAATTAGTCAAAAATGTGCTTATCTGAACAGCATTGCGCGATCGTAGCGGGCTTTTTTTATGCAGCGCCAAAGAGACAACCTCCCCCCGACTTTGCCACCAACAGCGATTGTGGCCCCCATCCCTCCTCTTCGACTGACGACTGCCATCTTCAATCAAAGGTTGCCGCATCGTTAACCCGATTCTCATCTCTCTTTCACTACACAACCCACCAGCAGAGACATGCCCGGCATTTTTTTATGCAAAAGCATGAAATATTACGCATCAACATTCAAAAATCCTCGGGGAAATATCAGCCATAAACGCATACCCACTCATTTGAATGAATATTGCTGTTTTCCCCTGCAATGGATCACGCCATGCCCCTGTCCGCCTCGCACATTGCCTGGGACGACAATACTCGCCCACCACAAGTCATCCCGCTCAATCACGCGCCGGCGCGCCCAGCGGGAAGTAGTGTCGAAATGGCCTCGCCTCCTCCACCACCCGCACGATGGAGGGATGATTGAGCAGACGGGCGCGATAGGCACGCAGACGGCCATAGCCAGCCGGGATCTCGTGGGCCCAGTCGGCGTAGAAGAGCGAGGGGGCTGCGGCGCAATCGGCCAGCGTAAAGTCTGCGCCGGCAATCCAGTGGCGTCCTTCCAGTCGCTGATCAAGCCAGGGGTAGATCTGATTGAGCAGCTCGCGGGCCTCCACTACGCCATAGCGGTCGCGATCAGCGGCCGGGCGCATTGCATCCAGCACCACTTTTTGCATCGGCGTCATCACATAGTTGTCGAAGACGCGATCCAGCATATGCACCTCCAGACCCGCATCGCCAGGCGGGATCAGGCTGACGGGGCCCGGATGGTGCGCCTGCAGATGGGCGACGATGGTGCTGCTCTCGAGGATGCAGCGACCATCATCCAGCAACATCGGGAAGCGCTTGAGTGGCCAGAGGGCGGCAAGTTCGGCGCTCGCCTCCGGCTCTTCGAGATTCCGGTACTCGAACAGGGTGGTATTCTCGTAGAGAGCGATCAGCACTTTCTGGCTGTAGGAAGAAAAGGGGTGGGCATAGAGTTTCATGGGGATGTTCCTGACGCTCAGAGGGATGACTTCCCTAGTCTAGATCCCCTCTCTATTTTCGATGCGTCCCTATCCCATGCTGGTTTTAGGATGATAAACGCCCATTCATGACGGCAATCACACTCGTATGACTCTCTTTTAGGTAGGGTGATCCCGCCTGTGGCCGCCAAGCCGGGGCAGCCGACTCATCAGGGTTGATGAGCGGCACCACAACAAAAATTGATGTCAGGCCAAGCTGAACATCATCAAGGATCCCGTCATGAATCAATCATTGCCGCTGTTGACGCCGCTGCGGGACATCGCTGCCCTGATGGTGGTGCTGTTCCACGCCCGCTTGCTGCTCTTTCCCCAGTGGATGGAGTCGATCACCGGCCACACCCAACTCATCGAGAACGGCTACCTCTGGGTCGATCTCTTCTTTATTTTGAGCGGGCTGGTGCTGGCCCACGTCTACGGGGAGGCTTTCACCCGCTCGCCCCACACCGTGAGTTATGGTCGCTTCCTCTGGCTGCGGCTCACCCGGGTGTATCCCCTCTACCTAGTGACCCTGCTGCTGCTGGTAGGCTGGGAGCTCTACAAGGCCCACCACGGGATTGGCTTCTACGCCGGTCCCCTGTTCAAGATGTGGGAGTGGGAAGGAATGCCTCCGTTCGGCTCACCCTTTACCCCGGCCGAGGCGCTGCCAAGCAGCCTGTTGCTGCTGCAGGTGGTGACCGATCACGGATTGACCTGGAACTTCGCCGCCTGGTCGCTCAGCGTGGAGTGGATTAGCTATCTGCTGTTTCCACTGCTCATTTCCCTCGCCGTCACCCGCAGCCGCTGGAGCAACCTCGCCCCTTTGCTGGCCCTGACGGTGCTGGCCTTTATCGTGCACAGCCGGGGTACCCTGGATGTCACCAGCGGAGCGCTGGCCATCGGGCGCGGGGTGAGTGAATTCGTGCTCGGCCTCTGGCTGCTGCCCAAGGTGAAGGCTGCCCGCCAGTGGCCCATGATGCAGCGGGATCTGCCGCTGCTGCTCGCCTTTTTGCTCCCCTTCGCGCTGATGCAGTTCACCATGACGCCGCAGCTGACCCTGCTGCTGATCAGCGCCTACGTGTTGCTGATCTGGATTGCCGCCTGCCAGGGCGATCGCCAGAGCCCGCTGCTGCGCCTCCTGGACAACCGCTTCACCAACTGGCTGGGGGATCTCTCCTACTCCATCTACCTGCTCCACGCCCTGGTGTTGCTCACCGGCTGCGAGCTTGTCCACTCTCTGGCGCCGGGGCTCACCGCGTGGTGGTACGCCCAGACCAACCCCTTGCTGGGGGTGCTGGCCACCCTGTTGATGCTCGCCGTGCTGATCGGGCTCTCGGCGCTGAGCTACACCCTGCTGGAGCGGCCGCTGCAACGGCGACTGCGCCGGCTAGGCAAGGCTCCCCAACCAGTGATGGAGCAAGCTGGCTAGTTTCCGTCGCCACATGCTGCCCCGATGCAAGACCGGCACGCCGTCGGGGCGGCTCAAAGTGGGACTAGCCTGAGCAAGGCGAAGAGTACGGCTCTTTTTGAACCCGACAATCCCCTGCGCTTTGTGTGAATTACAGTTCGAATCAAGAGGGCCGTCTGTGGCATAATGGCCCGTCCTGTGGTCCTCGGCGGGGCTTCGCCGGCGCATCCTTGCCCTCCTCCCGCCCTGCCTGGCAGCCTGACATCACTGTGTTCACAGGCCGCCAGGGCCACCCTATTTTTGCGCGCACATTTGACGGCGCCGCAGCAGTTATTGGCACACACAAGTCTGCCCACACAAGGGGAAAGCATGTCTTCCATTCGTCTGACCCAATACAGCCACGGCGCTGGCTGTGGCTGCAAAATCTCCCCCAAGGTGCTCGACACCATCTTGAAGAGCCAGATCCCGGGCTTTGACGACCCCACCCTGGTGGTCGGCAACAGCAGCAAGGATGATGCCGCCGTGGTCGACATCGGCAACGGCCAGGGCATCGTCTCTACCACCGACTTCTTCATGCCCATCGTCGACGATCCCTTCACCTTCGGTCGCATCGCCGCCACCAACGCCATCAGCGACATCTACGCCATGGGCGGCAAACCCATCGTCGCCATAGCCATCCTCGGCTGGCCCGTCAACATACTCGCACCTGAAGTGGCCCAGCAGGTGATCGACGGGGGTCGCCAGGTGTGTCACGAGGCGGGCATTTCTCTGGCAGGCGGTCACAGCATCGACGCCCCCGAGCCCATCTTCGGCCTCGCAGTGACCGGTATCGTGCCACTCGACGCCATCAAGCAGAATGACACCGCCCAGGTGGGTGATGTGCTCTATCTTACCAAACCCCTTGGCATCGGCATCCTCACCACCGCCCAGAAGAAGGGCAAGCTCAAGCCCGAGCATGAGCAACTGGCCCCGGATGCCATGTGTACCCTCAACAAGATTGGCCAGCGCTTCGCCGCCTTACCCGGCGTGCACGCCATGACCGACGTGACCGGTTTTGGACTGGCAGGCCACCTGCTGGAGATGTGCGAAGGTTCCGGCGTCAGTGCCCGTCTGGACTTCAAGGCGCTGCCGCTGCTGGACGAGGTGGATTACTACCTGAGTGAGGGCTGCGTACCAGGCGGTACCCTGCGCAACTTCGACTCCTATGGTGACAAGCTGGGCGCCATGGATGATCGCACCCGCAGCATCCTGTGCGACCCGCAGACCAGCGGCGGCCTGCTGGTAGCCGTCGGTAAAGAAAGTGAAGCCGAGCTCCTTGCCATTGCCGCACAGGCAGGGCTGACCCTCTCTCCCATCGGCCAGTTGCAGGCCCGCACCGGCAACCAGTTCATCGAGGTTGTCCAATGAGTACCCTGCCACTGGCCACGGATTACGCCCGGATCTTTCTGGATGAGGTTCCACTCATCGATCTGCGCGCCCCCGTCGAGTTCAAGGAAGGGGCCTTTCCCACCGCCGTCAGCCTGCCGCTGATGACGGACGAGGAGCGTGCCCGGGTCGGTACCTGTTACAAGCAGGAGGGTCAGGCCGCAGCCATCGCCCTGGGCCATCAACTGGTGGGAGGCGCGGTGCGCGACGCGCGCATGGAAGGCTGGCTGGCCAGGTTGCGCCAGCAACCCGACGCCCTGCTCTACTGTTTTCGCGGCGGCCTGCGCTCCCAGACAGTGCAGCAGTGGCTGGCCGAGGCCGGCATCACCCGCCCCCGGGTCGCGGGCGGCTACAAGGCGCTGCGCCACTTTCTCATCGACACCCAGGCGAAGGCCAGTGCAGAGTGCGACTGGACCGTGCTGACCGGCATGACCGGCTCCGGCAAGACCCACATGCTGGCGCACATCACCCAGGCGGTGGATCTGGAAGGGCACGCCCGTCACAGGGGGTCGTCGTTTGGCCAACTGCCGGGTGGGCAACCCGGCAACATCGACTTCGAAAATCGGCTTGCCATCGAGCTGCTTCAGCGTCGCAACCGGGGAGAGTCACAGTTTGTACTGGAAGACGAGAGCCGTCTCATCGGTCGCTGCGCCCTGCCACTCAACCTTTATGAGGCCATGTGCCGGGCTCCCCTGGTGGTGGTGGAGGTGCCGCAGGAGGCACGGGCCGAGCAGATCCGCACCGATTACGTGCAGGATCTCTGGCTGCGCTATCTGGAGTTCCATGGGCCAGATGCAGGCTGGCCGCTGTTTGCCGGCTACCTCACCGACGCCATGGCCAGGCTCAAGCGCCGACTCGGTGACAAGGATTATCGCGAACTCGATGGGCTGTTGCAGGCCGCCCTCAGGGAACAGGCCCAGAGCGGGGACACCCGCGCCCATCTGGTCTGGATCAGACTGCTGCTGACTCGCTACTATGACCCCATGTACCGCTATCAGCTGGACAACAAGCGCGAGCGGATCCTGTTTCGTGGTGCCAAGGAGGCCTGCCTCGCCTTCTTCGCCAAACGCTCCCCCCTTCAGACCCCTCAGGAGAGTCCCACATGTTGAAGTTCGAGGTGATCCCGGTCACCCAGTTCGCCCAGAATTGTTCTCTTATCTGGTGTGACGAGACCCGCCAGGCTGCCCTCGTCGATCCCGGCGGCGAGGCGGACAAGCTGCTGGCCGCCATAGCCAAACGGGGGCTGACCCTCACCCATATCCTGCTGACCCACGGCCATCTGGATCATGTGGGCGCCGCCGCCGAGCTGCGCGAGAGAACCGGTGTCGCCATTACCGGCCCCCACAAGGAGGATGCCTTCTGGCTCGACATGCTGCCCCAGCAGAGTCAGATGTTCGGCTTCTCCCACACACCAGCCTTCACCCCCGATCGCTGGCTTGCACTGGGTGACAAGGTGCAGCTGGGCCGGTGCGAGCTGGATGTCTATTTCTGCCCGGGCCACACTCCGGGCCACATCGTGCTGCTCTGCCAGGCAGAACGCCTCGCCTGGGTGGGAGATGTGCTCTTTGCCGGCAGCATAGGCCGCACCGATTTCCCGCGCGGGGATCACGGGGCGCTGATCAAGTCGATCACCGAGACCCTGCTGCCGCTCGGGGATGAGATCGTCTTTATTCCGGGCCATGGCCCGAGCTCCACCTTTGGTCACGAACGGGCCAGCAATCCCTATCTGACACAGCCCATCTGGTAATCCCCCCGCTCCTCGCGGGCATCCCATTGCGCCTTGAGGCGCAAGATCTCCGGCATGATCTCGAGAAAACGGGAGAGCAGCCGGGGATCGAAGTGCTGGCCGGAGCCATCGCGCATGGTGGCCAGCACCCGGTCCAGGGGCCAGGGCTCTTTGTAGGGGCGACGTACGCTCAGGGCGTCAAAGACGTCGGCGATGGCCACGATCCGCGACGCCTCGGGGATCCCCTCGCCGGTCTCGCCGGCGGGATAGCCGGAGCCGTCCCATTTCTCGTGGTGGTGCAGGGCAATCTCCGCCGCCATGCGAAAGATGGGGGGCATCGGATCGCCTCAGGATCTCGTAACCGATGCGCGGGTGACTTCGCATGATGATCCACTCCTCCTCGGTGAGGGGACCGGGCTTCTTGAGGATGTGGTCAGGGATACCAATCTTGCCCATGTCGTGCATGGGGGCTGCCAGCCCCAGCAGATCCGACTGCTCCGGGCTCCAGCCCGCCGCATCAGCCAGGGCCCGGGCGTAAGCGGCCATGCGCCAGATATGCACCCCGGTGTCGGTGTCGTTGTAGTGGCCCGCCTCGCTCAGCATGACGATGGCGGTGCGATAGCTGCACTCGAGCTGATCGAGGCGCACCAGGGAGAGATGATTGCGCACCCGGGCACGCACCGTGCTCGGACAGACCGGCTTGTAGATATAATCCACTCCGCCCGCCTCGAACCCCTGGCTCTCGCTGTCTGCGTTGTCGCTCGCGGTGATAAAGAGCACCGGGATCCCGGCGTGAGCCGGATCGGCCTTGAGCCGGCGGCACACTTCGTAACCATCCATGTCGGGCATGCGCACGTCCAGCATGATAAGTGCCGGTTCGTGACGCCCCACGGCGGCCAACCCCTCCTCTCCCCCTTTGGCAAAGAAGAGGTTGTATTCCTCCTTGAGGATTTGCCGCAGCAACCCGAGGTTGCTCGGCTCGTCGTCGATGATCAGCACGCGCGGTCGACTCATGGCGCAGGTTCCTCCCGATCCTCCAGATAATCCTCCAGCTTGCGGGTGGCGAACGGGATATCGAACAGCTCCAGGGCTGCGCTTATCTCGCTCACTAGTTCACAAGGAAGGTGACTCCTTGCCTGGCTCAGCGCCGGCTCAATCAGATCCAGATCCTCGCTCACCAGGGCCTGATGCAGGGCGTGCAGGCAGACCTCCCGCGCTTCCCCCTGGGCCAGCGGGGAACTGACCGCGCCCGGCATAGGTATCGATGGAGTGTTGTGCACGCTCCAGGGCCTCGAGGAAGGGTGCGATAAGCTGGCTGGTGTCGCCACCCTGCTCGATGGCCTCGTTCAACTCGGCACTGATACGCGCCACATCGGTGAGTGACAGGCTCCCCGCCCCCCCCTTGAGCTTGTGGGTCAGGCTCGCGGCCGCATCGGTCTCGTGCTGGGCGATATAGTCCGGCAACACGGTACCAACCGTCATGTAGTCATCGCGAAAACGCCGCAGGTATTTAAGATAGACCGAGGCTTCACCCCAGTTGCGCAGTCCGGTATCGATATCGATGCCGGCCACCGGCTCATGGGGGAGTGGCTCGTCGCTCACTGTGAGCGGCAGGACACAGTCCGGCAGATAACGCAGCAAGGTCGCGATAAGCTGCTCCACATCGAGCGGCTTGGCGATGAAGTCGTTCATGCCAGAGGCCAGCGCCGCCTCCCGCTGATCCTTGAATACCCCTGCGGTGAGTGCCAGCACGGGAGTCTCCTCCCGCCCCGGCAGCAGACGCAGGCGACGGGTCGCCTCGTAGCCATCCATCACTGGCATCTGCACATCCATGAGTACCAGATCGATGCGCCGTGCCGGATCTGCCAGGCAGGCCAGGGCTCGCTCCCCATCGATGGCGGTGATCACCTCGGCCCCCTCCCGTTGCAACAAGCGGGTCGCCCCCTCCAGGTTGATGTCGCTGTCATCCACCAGCAGTATGTGCACGCCCGGCAGGCGCAGACGGCGCTGGCCACTCTCAAGGGGCTCCACATGCTCGCGCTTCTCGTGGATGAGACGTGCCACCGCGTTGTAGAGACTGGAGCCGGTGACCGGTTTGTGCAGCACCAGATCCACCTGATCCGAGCCGGGGCGGTGCATCAGTTCATCCTGGGAATAGGCGGTCGCCATGATGATGATGGGTGAACGCTCCTGCTGCTCGAAGGCGCGGCGAATGGCCAGGCAGGTCTCGAGCCCGTCCATGCCCGGCATGATCCAGTCGAGCAGGATCACGTCAAAACGCTCCCCCTGGCGCAGCAGATGGTGCAGCGCCTGCTCACCGGACTCCACCACCCGCGACTGCCATCCGAGGGAACCCACCGTCATCGACAGGGCGTCGCGGGTCACCTGATTGTCGTCGGCGATGAGCAGCGAGATGTGCTGCAGGCGCTCGTTCAAGGCCTCGGGCCGCTCCCCCTGCTCCAGCCGGACGCGGAATCAGAATTCGCTCCCCTTGCCAAGCTCGCTGGTGACGCCGATGTCCCCCCCATCAGATTCACCAGGCGGCGACTGATGGTCAGACCAAGCCCGGTGCCCCCGAAGCGGCGACTGGTGGAGGAGTCTGCCTGGGAGAATGCATTGAAAATGTTGGCCTGCTGCTCGGGGGGAATGCCGATCCCGGTGTCGCGCACCCGAAACAGCAAGGTGGCCATGCCGTCTTGCTCTGATTCCAGCACAACCTTGACCTCCACCTCGCCGCGTTCGGTAAACTTGATGGCATTGCCGGTCAGGTTGAGCAGCACCTGCTCGAGGCGCAGGGCGTCCCCAATCAGATGGGAAACCGGCTCGGGGGCACTGCTCACCACCAGTTTGAGGTGCTTCTGGCCAACGCAGGTGGACATGATGGCCGCCACGTGATCGAGCACCTCTTCGAGACTGAATGGCACCCGCTCAAGCTTGAGCCGACCCGACTCAATCTTGGAGAAATCGAGGATGTCGTTGATGATCCCGAGCAGCGCCTGCCCGGCCTGGTGGATTTTGCGCACCAGGGCATGCTGACCATCCTCGAGCCCTCCCTGTTCGAGCAGGTAGGTCAGCCCCATGATGGCGTTCATGGGGGTGCGGATCTCGTGGCTCATGTTGGCGATGAAATCACCTTTGACCTGTGCCAACCTGGCCGCTTCCTGCTGGGCCAGTTGCTCCTTGTGCCTGCTGCGCACCAGTGCAGCCACACCGGCACCAAACAACAGCAGCAGCACGGCGCTGGCGGCCAAGATGATCCCCCAGATATGAGTGCGAATGGCCTGCAGCTCGCTGTGCGGCACCAGGGACGCGGCTTTCCAGATCAGCTGATCATGATTCTGTGCCGGGTACAGGGTGGTCCAGCTCCAGAGTCCGTCGGCAGACTCCATCTGGCCGTTTGATGCGTCCCAGAACGCCTGCCAGGCCTGGGGAGAAGTCTGCTTCAGAGTCAGATCCGGGCGCTCGAGCATGAAGCCCCACTCCCGGGATGGGTCCGGGCTGCGCAGCCAGTATCCGTCCTGGTTGAACAGCATGATGTGATCGGCTGCCTTGCCGCGGTTGTCGGCAAACTCCTTGAGCATACGGGCAGCCTGAACGTTGATTAGCAGCAGACCAAGATCACGTCCCCCAAGGCGCAGACGCTTGGCAATGCGGATCTTGACATCCTCCCCCACCTTAGCGCTTCGCGTCACAGGAGGGGGATCCCCATTACTGGGTGATAGCTGCTCGCGCA
>NZ_JAPDBQ010000050.1:0-25436 GCF_027705325.1 Aeromonas sp. QDB18 | reverse complement strand
GAAAAGATCGGCTCAAACTGAAAAAATGAAATGACTGAGTCAGCCGAGAAGAATTTCCCCGCTTATTCGCACCTTCCCTAGCCTGCGCCTTCACTACCCTCCTTGGCAGCACATCTCGTCCCTGTCGGCGCGCACAAGGGCGGGCTCGGGGGTGTCGGCGTCAACCAGACCGTCCGACAACACGGAGAGCCATAGCGACCGGCACGGTCACAACTTTAGGTATTTTTCAAAAAAAGTGAGGGAAAGGAGACGGGACCTGTCGGCGACAGGCCCCGGGAGCACTACCCTTTCAGACCACCGAGGAATTCGGCGCGGGTGTCGGGCTGGGTCTTGAAGACGCCGCCCAGGGAGGTGGTGGTGGTGTAGGAGGTGGAGTCCATCACGCCACGGGCCTTCACGCAGAAGTGGGTCGCCTTGATGCTGATGGCCACGTCCCTGGTGCCAAGCAGGGTCTGCAACGCCAGCAGGATCTGCTGGGTCAGCCGCTCCTGTACCTGGGGACGGCGGGCGAAGAACTGCACGATGCGGTTGATCTTCGACAGGCCAATCACCTTGCCGCGGGGAATGTAGGCCACGTGGGCAAAGCCGTCTATGGTGACGAAGTGGTGCTCGCAGGTGCTGGTGAGGCTGATGTCCCGCACCATGATCATCTCGTCCACCTTCATCTTGTTCTCGATCACCGTCACCTTGGGGAAGGTGGCATAGTCGAGGCCGGAGAAGATCTCGTTCACGTACATCTTGGCAATGCGGTGCGGGGTCTCTGCCAGACTGTCGTCGGCCAGATCCAGTCCCAGCGTCTCCATGATGGCGCGCATATGACCTTCGATTTTTTCCTTTTTCTGCTGGCCGCTCAATTCATTGGCCACCAGAGGTGTCTCAAGGCCCTCGGCCTCGAGCGCCGCCCTGACCAACAGGGCTTCCTGGCTTAAGCTCGTCATCGTGTATCTCTCCCACGCTCAGGGACTGTGCTGGCCTGCGGCATGGTGCCGCGGCGCAATCTTACAGGGCGATTATTGTCATAATTCTGTCTAACTCAAGCCCGGTGCCCGACTTTATGCCAAACCACCCCGTTTTGTCCGCACCGGCCTGCCCATTCGGGGGCAAGGCGCACGGCCGTGCCGCCTCTTCCCCAGCCACCATCTCGCACAAGCCTCGCTCTGGTTACCCATCAGGAGGTAATTCAACGGAATAGCGCCCCAGAATCCGATCACACCGGGGCATCTGCCCCCCATTACCGCACCTTCGGCCTGCCCATCGGAGCGGATTTTTGGGATAATCTGCCCCCTACACACCAGAGAGGTCATGATGATGGGATTCGATACCGGTGCACTCCTCCCCTTGGACAAGGCCCTGCAAGGGATGCTGGAACAACTCACCTGCTGCTGCGAGACGGAGCGGTTGCCCCTGCCCCAGGCGCTGGATCGGATCCTGGCCGAGGAGATAAGCTCCCCCCTCTTCGTCCCCCCCTTCGACAACGCCGCCATGGACGGCTATGCCGTGCGCCTGGCGGATCTCGCCGCCGGGGTGCCGCTCCCCGTGGCGGGCAAGGCCTTTGCGGGCCAGCCCTATGAGGGGGAGTGGCCCGCCGGCCACTGCATCCGCATCATGACCGGGGCCCCTGTGCCCCCGGGTGCAGACGCTGTGGTGATGCAGGAAGAAACGCAAGCCGGCGACAACGGGATCACTTTCCTGACCGCGCCCACGCCTGGCCAGAACATCCGTCGCCGCGGCGAGGATCTGGCGCAGGGCGCCCGGGTGCTCGAAAGCGGCCTGCGCCTGAGCCCCAGGGAGCTGCCGCTGCTCGCCTCCCTTGGCATCGCGAACGTCACGGTGCGCCGTCCCCTCAGGGTCGCCATCTTCAGCACAGGGGACGAGCTCAAGCCTCTGGGCACCCCGCTCCAGCACGGGGACATCTACGACTCCAACCGCTACGGGGTCAAGGCGATGCTGAGCCGCATGGGCTGTGAGTGCCTGGACCTTGGCATCATTCCCGATGATCCGGAGGCCCTGCGCGCCGCCTTCTTGCAGGCCGACCGCGAGGCCGATGCCCTGATCACCACCGGGGGCGTCTCGGTGGGAGAAGCGGACTTCACCAAGCAACTGCTCGAAGAGCTCGGGGAAATTGGCTTCTGGAAGCTCGCCATCAAGCCGGGCAAACCCTTCGCCTTTGGCCGGTTGCCAAACGCCTGGTTCTTCGGTCTGCCGGGCAACCCGGTCTCCGCCATGGTCACCTTCGATCAGCTGGTGCAACCGGCCCTGGCCAGACTGGCCGGTCAGCAGTTTGCACGCCCGCACCCCCTCCAGGCCCTGGCGACAGAGCCGCTCAAGAAGAGCCCGGGGCGCCTGGACTTTCAGCGCGGCATCCTGAGCGTGGGCCCGAATGGCCTCGAGGTACGCAGCACCGGCTCCCAGGACTCCGGGGTGTTCAGCTCCCTGTCCCGGGCCAACTGCTACATCGTGCTCGAGCAGGAGCGCGGCAAGGTGGCCGCCGGTGAGACGGTCACCGTCGAGCCCTTCTCGGGGCTGCTGCTGTGAGCGAGATCCTGAGCGACGCAGAACTCCTTCGCTACAACCGCCAGATCGTGCTCAAATCCTTCGACTTCGAGGGGCAGGAGGCGCTCAAGCAGTCACGCGTGCTGGTCATCGGCGCCGGGGGCCTGGGCTGCGCCGCCAGCCAGTATCTGGCGGTGGCCGGGGTCGGCCACCTCACCCTGGTGGATTTCGATCGGGTGGAGCTCTCCAATTTGCAGCGCCAGGTGCTGCACAGCGACGAGCGCATCGGCCAGCTCAAGGTGGAGTCTGCGGCGACGTCCCTGCGCGCCCTCACCCCCTGGCTCGAGGTGGAGACCCACGCCGCCCTCGCCGACGAGGCACTGCTCGATGCCCTGCTGCCAGGCCATCAGCTGGTGCTCGACTGCACCGACAACGTCGCCATCCGCAACCTCCTCAACCAGCGTGCCCGCCAGCACAAGGTGCCCCTGGTCAGCGGCGCCGCCATCCGGCTCGAAGGGCAGCTCTGCAGCTTCACCTGGCAGGAGGATGAACCCTGCTACGCCTGTCTCAGCACCCTCTTTGGCGATCAGGCCCTCACCTGTGTCGAGGCGGGGGTACTGGCCCCCGTGGTGGGACTGGTGGGCAGCCTGCAGGCGCTCGAAGCCATCAAGCTGCTGGCGGGCATAGGCAAAAGCTACAGCGGCCGCCTGCTGATGATCGACGGTCTGGGTGGCAGCTTTCGCGAGCTGAAGCTTCCCAAGCGCCCCGACTGCCCGGTCTGCTCAAGACCCTGAGCAGCGCCCACAAAAAAGCCGAACCCCCGGGGTTCGGCTTTTTTATCTACCTCTGCTGTCTGCTCCCCTCAATGGGTTGAGAGGATCCGCTGCAACAGATGATTGAACCCGGCGGGATCTTCCGCCGGCCAGGCGTGGTGACCATCCGGGGTGTGGATGGTGGCATTGGGCAGGGAGGCGAACTGCTCCACCCGCCGCGCCAGGGGCAGATAGTCGTGACTGGTGGAGATGATGGCCACCGGCTGCCAGAGGGTGCCGAGACGAGCCCGCACCGACCAGCCGGGCAGCGCCTCCAGCAGCGCCTTGTAGGTCTTCTTTTTGTTGCGCACGAAGCGCCCCCGGAAGGTGTGGCGCACCTGGGCGAGATCGGGGCCGGGAAAGAGCTCGCGACCGAGCCACCACGCCAGCGGCCGCATGCCGAACCAGCGCAGCCACTTGAGGCGCATGGCATAGCGCTCCTGCTCCTTTGGCGTCTCCAGCAGAAATTCGCTGAAGCCGTTGACCAGCACCAGCCCCTGCACCTTGTGGGGCAGTTGCAGCGCCAGCTCCAGCGCCACCATGGCACCGAGCGACAACCCCACTACCCAGGCAGGCTCGGGCTGTTCGTCGAGCCAGCGGGCCACATCCGCCGCCAGGGTGGGCACGTCAAAGGGCCCCTCCTGCATGCTCTGGCCGTGGCCGCGCAAGTCGATGGCCACCACCCGGTAACGCTCGGAAAAACGCTCGTTCTGCGCCTGCCAGTCGAGGCTGGAAGAGCCCAGCCCGTGCAGCAAGAGCAGCAAGGGCCCCTCCCCCGCACTGCGCAGGGCCAAGCCATGGGATTTCATTACCTGATTGCGACGCACCCGTCCCCCCTTTCTCGACGCCATGCCGGCCACTCATGGCCAGCCAATCCGCACTCCGGTCCCCTGTCTACCCCTCTCCCACCAGGCTCACCGCCTTGATGTAGGCGTAGAGGCGCATGGCCGGCATCAGGGCGAGCCGCTGCGCGGAGCGGCTGGTGATCCGGGCCAGCAGTATCTGCTGCCCGAGAGCCAACTGCAACAGGGTCTGCCCGGGTCGCACCTCCCGCACCTCCAGCAGCCGGGTCTCGAGGCAGTTGGAGAGGCTGGAGTACACGATGGGCTCGGTGGCTATCACCAGATCCCGCGCCGCCACCTTGATCTGCAAGGGGCCCGCTTCATCGGGGGCATGCTCCATGGTCACCATCAGGGTCTGCTCCCCGAGTCGCAGGGTCGCCATCTGCTCGTGCTCGTCGTAGTGGGACAGGGTCGCAGAGAGCATGACCCCGACGTCGTCGCGACTGGCCAGCGACAGGTCGGTGCGGGCGAAGATCTCCTCTGGGGTGCCCTGGGCCTCCACCCGTCCCTCTGCCAGCAGCACCAGTCCATCGCAGAGCAGGCTCACCTCCTCCATGGCGTGGCTGACGAAGATCATGGGGATGCCGCTCTCCTGCTGCAAGCCCTTGAGCACGTGGGCCTGATGGATGCGGCTGCGCCTGTCCAGCGCCGAGAAGGGTTCATCCAGCAGCAGCAAGTCGGGCTCGGCCAGCAAGGCCCTGGCCAATGCCACCCGCTGACGCTGACCGCCGGAGAGGCCATGGGCCGGTTGCCCCAGCAGCTCGGCAAAGCCGAGGCGCGCAGCCAGATCCTCTGGCTGCCAGCGCCCCCTCCCCTTGCGAGCCGCCAGTTGCAGGTTGCCGAGCACGCTCAGGTGGGGGAAGAGACGGGCATCCTGAAACACCATCCCGATGCGCCGCGCCTCGGGGGGCAGGGCTGCAAGCTCGCGCCCCTGCCAGCGCAGGGCATCGCCCGGGGCCTTGTCGAGCCCGGCGATGATGCGCAGCAGGGTGCTCTTGCCACAGCCCGAAGGACCGAACAGGCCGAGGATGCGGCTGGGGGGCAACGCCAGATCACACGCCAGGGTGAAGGGGCCGAAATCACGTCTGGCCTTGAGGTAGAGGTTCATCCGAACAGCCTCCGTTGCCGGCGTTGCAGCACGCCGTAGACCAGCACCAGCATCACCAGGGAGAAGCCCATCAGGCCGCCTGCCAGAATATGGGCGTGGTCGTAGTCCATCGCCTCCACGTGATCAAACAGGGCGATGGAGAGCACCTGGGTCTCCCCGGGAATGTTGCCGCCGATCATCAGCACCACCCCGAACTCCCCCAGGGTGTGGGCAAAGCCCAGCGCCGCCGCCATCACGAAGCTCGGCAGCGTCATCGGCAGGATGATGCGAAAGAAGCGCTCAAACGGGCCCATCCCCAGGGTGGCAGCAGCCTCCAGCTCCTTGCTGCCCATGTTGACGAAGGCGGAGGTGAGGGGTTGTACCACGAAGGGGAGCGAATAGATGACGGAGGCGATGAGCAGGCCGAGGAAACTGAAGGCGAGCGGGGCCCCGAAGGTCTCCCGCCACCAGCCACCCAAGCCGTACTCCGGGGAGAAGGCCAGCAGCAGATAGAAACCGAGCACGGTGGGCGGCAGCACCAGCGGCAGGGCCACCATGGCCTCCACCAGGGGGCGCAGCCGGTGCTGGCTGCGAGACAGCCACCAGGCGAGCGGCGGCGACAGCAGCAGCAGGATGGCAGTGGTGCTGGCCGCCAGTTTCAGGGTCAGCCAGACCGCCAGCAGATCCCCTTCACTCATAGGGTCCCCTCTCGGGTGTCGATAAAAAACAGGGCGCCGTCATGACGGGCGCCGCCTTGGGACACATCAGGCACCGGATCTGGCCAGCACGGGGCTGGCCGGCAGACGCCGGGCGCTTACTGCGGCAGGGCGTAACCCGCCGCCTTGATCTGCGCCTGTCCCGGCCCCTTGAGCCAGGCGACCAGGGCATCCACCGCCGCCCCTTTCTTCAGCACCAGGGCCTGCTGCTCGATGGGGGGATAGAAGCTGGCCGGTACCGCCCAGGCTTCGCCGGTCTTGCCCGCCTCCACCAGGTTGGCCCAGGCGACGAAGCCCAGCTTCGCATTGCCGGTATCGACGAACTGCCAGGTCTGGCTGATGTTGGTGCCAGTCAGCACCCGATACTGCTTGGGATCGATCTTGAGATGAGCCAGGGTCGCCATGGCGGCAGCGCCATAGGGCGCTGTCTTGGGGTTGGCGATGGCCAGCTCCCCCTGCCAGTGGCGCAAGGTGGCCTCGTCGGGAGCTGGCCCCCCCTTCTGCCAGAGGCCGAGCTGACCGATGGCATAGGTGAAGCGTTCGCTCCCCTTGCCTTCCGACTCCAGCTTTTGAGGGGTCGCCACGTCGGCCGAGAGGAAGAGATCGAAGGGTGCACCGTGGGTGATCTGGGTATAGAGCACGCCGGTGGCCGCCGAACTGATGACGACGCTGTGGCCGGTCTTGGCGGTGAACTCCTTGCCGATGCGCTCTATGGTGCCCTTGAAGTTGGCCGCCACCGCCACCTTGACCTCGTCAGCCAGCACAGCACCGCTGTACATGGCGCTGGCGCCCAGCACCAACAGGGATACCCATCTCTTCATTCCTCTGCTCCTTATGTTCCGACACGGCCGGATCGATTGACGCGAGCCCGAGGCTCACTCCCCTTGTTGCCAGCGGGCCAGGGCGGCGTCATCGCTCGCCCTGGCCTCGACCCAGCGTTGCACCCCGTCGGCGGTCAGCTCTTTTTTCCAGAACGGCGCCCGGGTCTTCAAGAAATCCATGATGAAGTGGCAGGCCTCGAAAGCCGCCTCGCGGTGGGCGCTGCTCACCACCACCAGCACGATCTGATCCCCGAGCAGCAGCTCGCCGATGCGGTGAATGAGGGTACACTCCTGCAGGGGCCAGCGGCTGCGGGCCTCGGCCACTATGTTCGTCAGCGCCTTCTCGGTCATGCCGGGGTAGTGTTCGAGGGCCAGCCCCTTCACATGCTCCCCCTGATTGAAGTCGCGCACCTTGCCGACAAAGCTGACAATCGCGCCTGTGTCCTGCCGGGCAGCAAGGCGGGCATATTCGTCCGCCAGCGAGAAGTCATCCCGCTGCACCAGAATGCGATCGGTCATGGTCAGCCTCCTGTCGTCACTGGAAGGAGAGGGAAGAAGGCGGCCTCACCACAGTCCCGCAGCTCAGTGGCGCGATCTACGGTCATTATCTCGTTCATCCTTAACCTCCGGTCACCGGCGGGAAAAAGGCGACCTCATCCCCGTCATGGAGGGGGGTATCCAGCGGCACCAGGGTCTGGTTGACCGCCACCAGGAGCTTGCCGGATTCGAGCGCCAGCGCCCACTTGTCATCTCGCTCGCTCAAGGCGGCGCGAAGGGCATCGGCACTGGCGTAGTCGCAAGGCAGGCTCAGCTCGTCGCAGCCGACCAGCTCACGCACCTGCGCAAAAAACAGAACCTTGATCATGCCTGCTCTCCTTTGGTCTCACCCAGTTGGAAATGACCGGATTTACCGCCCTTTTTCTCCACCAGACGCACCTGCTCGATAACCATGTCCTTTTGCACCGCCTTGCACATGTCGTAGATGGTCAGGGCCGCCACCGAGGCGGCGGTGAGCGCCTCCATCTCCACCCCGGTCTTGCCCGAGAGCTTGCACAGGGTGCGGATATGCACCCGATTCTGCTCGGCCAGCGGCACTATCTCCACCTCGACTTTGGTCAAGGCCAGCGGATGGCAGAGTGGGATAAGATCGGCGGTCTTCTTGGCCGCCATGATGCCGGCGATGCGGGCGGTGGCGAACACGTCCCCCTTGTGGTGCTGACCGCTCAGGATCAACGCCAGGGTCTCGGGGGCCATGGTCACGAAAGCCTCGGCGCGGGCCTCGCGTTCGGTCACCTGCTTGTCGGTGACATCCACCATGTGGGCCTCGCCGCTCTGGTTGAGATGGGTCAGGTTCATCTATGCCCCTATCGAAAAATAAGATGAATGATCCGGGTTTACTCCCGGGATCACAGATGGGTCACGAAGTTGCACGGCCGGGTACGGGCATCGAGCTGATCCCGGATAAGCTGTTCCCAGCCCAGACGGCAGGCGCCGGTGGAGCCGGGCAGGCAGCAGATCAGGGTGCGATTGGCCAGCCCTGCCAGGGCACGGCTCTGCATGGCAGAGCCCTTGATTTCGGCAAACGAGAGCTGGCGGAACATCTCGCCAAAGCCCTGCACCGTGCGCTCGAACAGCACGCCGACCGCCTCGGGCACCCGGTTCTGCTCGTTGAAGCCGGTGCCGCCGTTGATGAGCACCACCTGGACTCCCTCGTCGGCAATCCAGTCGCTCACCTGGGCGCGGATGCGAAACAGGTTGTCGGGACAGAGCGCCCGATCGGCCAGCACGTGGCCGGTCTGGGTCAGGGCCTCGACCAGATAGTCCCCCGAGCTGTCATCGGCAGCGGTGCGACTGTCGGAAACCGTCAGGACGGCGATCTTGAGAGGGATGAATTCGCTGTGTTTGGGTGCCATTGGGGCCATTCCTGTCAATCATTGACCACGAGAGGATGAGGTGAACGCGCCGCACCGTGGTGCCAGCCATGAAAGGAGCCGGTGGGCGCCGCGTTGCCGGGAAGGGATTCTATCAAAAGATGTCTGGCTGGGGGGCGTCATTGCCCATTAATCTCGAAGGCCGCCGGATCCCGGGGATCCGGCGGCCTTCCCATCAGAAGCCTGGCACCCCTTTCATGTCAGGCAGTTGGTGCGCAATCCCCTTGTGGCAGTCGATGCAGGTGTTGGCCCCGCTTGCCAGGTTGGTGGAGTGCATCTGGGCGGCCCGACGCCCTTGCAGGGAGAAGTCCATGTACTCGAAGTTGTGGCAGTTGCGGCACTCGCGCGAATCCGTCTCCTTCATCCGCTGCCACTCCCGCTCGGCCATCTCCCGCCGGTGGGATTCAAACTTCTCGCGGGTATCCACCTTGCCGGTGATCATGCCCCACAGCTCCTTGGAGGCCTGCACCTTGCGGATGATCTTGTAGGTCCATTCGTGGGGTACGTGGCAATCCGGGCAGCTGGCCCGCACGCCGGAGCGGTTGGCGTAGTGGATGGTGTCGCGGTACTCCACGAACACGTTGTCCTTCATCTCGTGGCAACCGGTGCAGAAGGCCTCGGTGTTGGACGCTTCCATGGCGGTGTTGAACCCGCCCCAGAAGATGACGCCACCAAAGAAGCCCATCAGCAGGATGACCCAGAGGGCCGCCTTCGACGGTGACTTGAAGGTGGTCCACAGACGCTTCACAAAGCCGGGTAATTTCATCTATGGGTTCCTCAGTTCAGCGCTTCAACCGGTTTGAAGGTATTGTTCACCAGCGGCTTGGCATCCGCTTGCGGCACGTGGCACTGCAGACAGAAGTAGCGACGCGGCGAGACTTCGCCCAGGGTCATGCCGTCGCGGGTCTCGAAGTGGGTGGGGCTTATCTTGGGGGCCTTCATGGCACTGGCGTTCTTGAAGCTGTGACAGGCCAGGCACTTGTTGACCTTGTTGTCCACTTCATAGTTGCGGGTGTCGTGGGGGATCAGCGGGGGCTGGTGCATGTACTGGCGATCGTAGAGGTCGCCATCCTTGCGAAAGTTCTTCAGAGGGGCCGCGTCGGCATCCGTTACCAGATCCGTGCTTCCCCGCTCCGACTTGATGCCCCCCGTGCTGTTGGTGATCTCGGGGACGGCCGCCATCAAGGAACCCGCCATCAGGCAGGCCAGCATTGCTCCAATCAGCTTCTTCATTATGTGTTCTCCGACGTTTTCTCTGCCTTGACGGCAAAACCTACAGTGATTTCAAAAACTTGCTCCGCGCAGACATCGATGCAACGGCCGCAGTTGGTACACTCCTGAGCTGCAATCAAGGGCCCGTGACCACGCCTGGCACCGTGAACGGGGCCGCGCAGGATGGGACGCTCCGGGCAGACCGCATAACAATCCATGCAGTTGCTGCACCGCTCGCGCCCCGAGGCTGCAATCTTGATGAACCCGACCCGGTTGACCAGGGCATAGAAGGCCCCCACCGGACAGAGGTGGCCGCACCAGCCCCGCTCCACCACAAAAAGGTCGAACAGGAACAGCGCCGCCAGCAGGCCCCAGCCCGCCCCCATGCCGAACAGCAGGCCCCGCAGGGTGAGCGACACCGGATTGACCAGCTCCCACACCAGCACGCCGGCGATGGAAGGTGCCACCAGCACCATGGCCAGCAGCCAGTAGCGGGTAGCGCGGTTGAACTGACCATTGCCCTTGAGCCCGAGCCGCCCCCTGAGCCAGGCGGCGGCATCGGTGACCAGGTTGACCGGACAGACCCAGGAGCAGAACACCCGCCCCCCGACCAGCCAGTAACCCGCGAGCACCAGCCCAGCCCCGAGCCACAGGGTGGGGATGGGCCACTGGCCCGCCGCCAACGACTGCAGCAGGGTCAGGGGATCCGTGAGGGGCACCGTCTCCAGCAACAGCGAGCTGGAGAGGTTGCCCTTGAGGATCCAGATGCCCGCCAGCGGCCCCAGCAGGAACAGCGTCAGCACCCCGAACTGGCAGAGCCGGCGCAGCAGCAGGAAGCGGTGTGACCGCCACCAGCCCAGCCTGGCCGTAGCCTCGGCCCCTGGATACCGACTCATAGGCCCTCCGGTTTGCGGGTAGGCAGGGTCAGTCGCTCACCGATGAGGGACTTGCCCGCCTTCTCCTTCTCTTCCCAGCCGAGCCGGTAGTGGTGACCCAGCTCCCCCTTGGCAAGCCCGCGAGGTACCACCTTGATGGCCGCCTCCTCCAGCACGCAGGCGTGCTCGCACTTGCCGCAGCCGGTGCAGAGATCGCTGTGCACCGTGGGCAGGAACATGGCGTGCTTGCCGGTGCGCGGGTTGTGTTGCAGCTCAAGGGTAATGGCCTTGTCGATGAGGGGGCAGACCCGGTAGCAGACGTCGCAGCGCAGCCCCAGGTAGTTGAGGCAGGTCTCGTGATCGATGAGCACCGCCACCCCCATCCGCGCCTGATCGATGTCGGTCATGGCCCTATCCAGGGCCCCGCTCGGGCAGGCCGCCACGCAGGGGATGTCGTCACACATCTCGCACGGGACGGCGCGCGCCTTGAAGTAGGGGGTGCCGGTGGTCACGGGTTCAAACAGCCGGGCGAGCTTGAGGGTGTCGTAGGGGCATGCCTCGACGCAGAGCCCGCAGCGCACGCAGGCGCCGAGAAACTCAGCCTCGTCGAGGGCAGCCGGCGGGCGCAGCGCCTGGGCAGGCACGGCCTGCACCTGCTGGCGCGCCATGCCGCCGAGCCCCACGCCAAGCAGGCCCACACCGCAGGCCCCCTTGGCCATGTCGGCCAGAAACTGGCGCCGACTACGACTCATCTCGCGCTCCCCCGCCTTATGCCTTGACGACCTTGACGGCGCACTTCTTGTAATCCGTCTGCTTGGAGAGCGGATCCGTGGCGTCCAGGGTCAGCTTGTTGACCAGCTGGCTCGCATCGAAGAAGGGCATGAACACCAATCCCTTGGGCGGACGGTTGCGGCCGCGGGTCTCGACCCGGGTCTTCACCTCGCCCCGGCGGGAGGAGACGATCACCTCTTCACCACGGCGCACGCCACGGGCCTTGGCATCTTCCGGGTGCATGAAGAGCACCGCATCCGGGAAGGTGCGATAGAGCTCGGGGACCCGGCGGGTCATGGTGCCGGTGTGCCAGTGCTCCAGCACGCGACCGGTGGAGAGCCACATGTCGTACTCTTTGTCCGGAGCCTCGGCGGCGGGCTCATAGGGCAGCGCGAAGATGACCGCCTTGCCGTCGGGCTTGCCGTAGAAGCGCACCCCCTCCCCCGCTTTCACGTAAGGGTCGAACCCTTCGCGATAGCGCCACAGGGTCTCCTTGCCGTCCACCACAGGCCAGCGCAGGCCGCGGGCTTCGTGATACTGATCGAACGGCGCCAGATCGTGGCCATGGCCGCGACCGAAGGAGGCGTACTCCTCGAACAGCCCCTTCTGGACGTAGAAACCAAAGTGCTCGGCCTCGTCGTTCAGGGCCCCCTTGCTCTGCTCTTTCGGGAACTGGTTCACCTGGCCGTTGGCATAGAGCACGTCGAACAGGGTCTTGCCCTTCACTTCCGGCATCTTGGCAATCAACTCAGCCGGCCACACCTCTTCCACAGTGAAGCGCTTGGAGAACTCCATCAGCTGCCACAGGTCGGACTTGGCCCCTTCCGGTGCCTTCACCTGCTGGTGCCAGAACTGGGTGCGACGTTCGGCGTTGCCGTAGGCCCCCTCTTTCTCCACCCACATGGCGGTGGGCAGGATGAGGTCGGCCGCCTGGGCGGTCACGGTCGGATAAGGGTCGGAGACCACAATGAAGTTGGCCGGGTTGCGATAACCGGGCAGCGCCTCTTCATTCATGTTCGGGCCGGCCTGCATGTTGTTGTTGCACATCACCCAGTAGGCGTTGAGCTTGCCATCCTTGAGCATACGGTTTTGCAGCACGGCGTGGTAGCCCACCTGCTCCGGGATGGTGCCTTCCGGCAGCTTCCAGATCTTCTCGGCGATGGCGCGGTGCTTGGGATCAGTGACCACCATGTCCGCCGGCAGACGGTGGGCGAAGGTACCCACTTCACGGGCGGTACCACAGGCGGAGGGCTGGCCGGTCAGGGAGAAGGGGCCGGAGCCCGGCTGGGAGATCTTGCCGGTCAGCAGGTGGATGTTGTAGCAGAGGTTGTTGGCCCAGACGCCACGGGTGTGCTGGTTGAACCCCATGGTCCAGTAGGAGACCACCTTCTTGTCCGGATCCGCATAGATCTGGGCCAGCTTCTCGAGCTTGTCCTTGGGCACGCCGGAGAGCTTGGAGACGGACTCCAGATCGTAATCCGCCACGAACTTGGCGAAGTCGTCGAAGCTCATGGGGGTGGAGTCGCCGCTGTCCGGGTTCTTGGCCTTTTGCTGGAGCGGGTTGGTGGGACGCAGGCCGTAACCGATGTCGGTCACCCCTTTGCGGAACTGGGTGTGCTTGTTGACGAACTCCCAGTTCACCTTGTCGTTCTGGATGATGTAGTTGGCGATGTAGTTGAGGATCGCCAGATCGGTCTGGGGGGTGAACACCAGTCCGTTGTCCGCCAGCTCGAAGCTGCGGTGCTCGAAGGTGGAGAGCACGTGCACCTGCACATCCTGGTGGGACAGACGGCGATCGGAGATGCGCGACCAGAGGATGGGGTGCATCTCGGCCATGTTGGAGCCCCACAGCACGAAGGCGTCGGCCTGCTCGATGTCGTCGTAGCAGCCCATGGGTTCATCCATGCCGAAGGTACGCATGAAGCCCACTACCGCGGAGGCCATGCAGTGACGGGCATTGGGATCCAGGTTGTTGGAGCGCAGGCCTGCCTTCATCAGCTTGGCGGCGGCATAGCCTTCCCAGACGGTCCACTGGCCGGAGCCGAACATGCCGACGGCGGTCGGGCCCTTCTCTTTCAGGGTCGCCTTGAACTTCTCGGCCATGATGTCGAAGGCCTGATCCCAACTGATGGGGGCGAAGTTGCCGTTCTTGTCGAACTTGCCGTTCGTCATGCGCAGCATGGGCTGGGTCAGGCGATCCTCCCCGTACATGATCTTGGAGAGGAAGTAGCCCTTGATGCAGTTCAGGCCACGGTTGACCGGTGCATCGGGATCCCCCTGGGTCGCCACGACGCGGCCAGCCTGGGAGCCCACCAGCACGGAGCAGCCGGTCCCGCAGAAGCGGCACGGCGCCTTGTCCCAGGTGATGGCGGTCTTGTCGGTACTGGTGATCAGATTCGCCGCCAGAGTGGGGGCACTGACACCGGCCACGGCAGCGGCTGCCGCCACCGCATTGGCCTTCATAAAGTCGCGTCGACTCAGCTTCATGACATATCCTCGCATTGCTTAATCACATCAATGACAGCCATTGTGACGAGCCGCGCTGGCTCAGCTCCATGGCGCTTTATTCCTTTGCTCTGGGCTTTTCGTTCATCGAACGCAGACAACAGACACGGCATCCCGTGTATTACCCGTGGCGGTCAGCGAACGACTCTTGCGCTTCTGCCACATGACGCCTTATTCCCCATCTTCGGCGTCCATTTCATCGAACTGGTGGTAGATCAGGGCCGCAGAGAGCACCCCGGGCAACCCCTGAATGGTGTCGATGGCCGCCATGATGGGGCGCTGGCTCGGCCCCTCCAGGGTCACCACCAGCTTGCCCTCCTCGCTGACGGCGTGGATCTCGGCCCCGTCCAGGGTCGCAATCCGCTCTGCCAGGGCGTGGCGCAGATCGGGCTTGGTCAGCACCACCAGGCTGGATACATGGAACTCTTCTCGCGTCATATTACCGTTTTCCAACTTGTTCGTCTCTTGGGTCATCGCGAAGCTTCGCCACGAGACAGACCGATGCTGATGCTGCCCACCGGGCAATCCGCCACGCAGGCCCCGCAGCCGTTGCACGACTCGGCATGGATGCTGGGGGTGGGTACGCGCCCCAGCCGGGGGGAAAAGCGGATGGCCTGCTGCTCGCAGCTGTCCTGACAGCGCTGGCAGAACACCTGGGCCGTGGCCAGACAGCCCGCCTCGATATGGGCCACATACTCCCAGGGTGTCTGGGTTGTCGGCCTGAACACCGGCGCCTCGCAGGCGCTGACGCACTCGGTGCAGAAGGTGCACTCGCCGCGGTGAAAATCCACCGTGGGGAAGCCCCCGTCTCCCTTGATCAGGATCTGCTCCGGACAGGCCGCCAGACAGTCGCCGCAGCGGGTACAGCCGGCCACGAACTCGTCCCAGGAGACGGACCAGGGCAACTGGATCCCGGCCTTGGGGGCGCTCAGGCGTCCCCGAAACAGGCCTCTGCGTGACAAGTTGACCCCGTCGGTCATATCGACTCCTCTTTTCGGGGGCGGATGCCCCCGCGCGGATCCCGTGACTGGCATTTTCAATACCAATTATAAGCGTGGGTGTATATTGCGGCCCTGACAAGTCAGGGGATATACCACCAGGGAGATAAACAGGGGGGATTCTTGCGCTGGATCAAACCCTTGGCGCAATTAGACACAGCAGGGGCAAGGTAAATTACCCCTATGTGAGGATTGATAATTAATCGAAGGTTATTTGAGGTGCACGGCGGCTGTCAGCCGCCGATGGAGGCCAGGTGGGGGGTCATGCCTGCATTGCCTTCATGGAGGCGATGGGTGGCGGCCTTGCCGGTCAGCGCCTGCCGAATACGCCATTGTAGCGCCTCCTGCAGGCTGTCATCGGTGAGCAGATCCCGCAGTTCCACCCCGTTGTCGCCAAAGAGACACAGGTGCAGCTTGCCCTTGGAGGAGACCCGCAGCCGGTTGCAACCGGCGCAAAAATCCTTGCTGTAGGGCATGATGAGCCCCACCCCGCCCCTCGAGTCCGGATGCGTGAACACCTGGGCAGGGCCATCATCCAGGCCGCGCAGCTGCTGTACCCAGCCGCTCTCTTGCAGGCGCTGCTTGATGAGTTCACCGCTGGTATGGTGATCGCGAAACAGGGCGTCCATCTCGCCGGTCTGCATCAGTTCGATGAAACGAAGCTCGATGGGTTTGTCGCGGATCCAGGCGAGGAATGTCTCGAGCTGATGATCATTGAGCCCCTTGAGCAGCACGGCGTTGATCTTGACCGACCGAAAACCGGCACTCAGGGCGGCGTCTATCCCCGCCATCACCTCCGCCAGCTTGTTCTCGCCGGTGATCTGGTGGAACTGACGGGGATCCAGGCTGTCGACGCTGACGTTCAGGGCCGTCAGCCCCGCATCGAACCACTCGCGGGCACGCTCCTTGAGGCGATACCCGTTGGTGGTCATGGCCACCTTCTCGATGCCGGGGGTATTGGCCACGGTCTCGATGATGGCCGTGAAGTCGCGGCGCAGGGAGGGCTCGCCTCCGGTCAGACGCACCTTGCGCGTCCCCATGGCGGCAAACCCGGAGACAACGCGACGGATCTCCTCCAGGGAGAGGAAGGACTGGCGCCCCTCACCATCTCCTTTCGGCGGGTGATAGCCGTCCGGCAGACAGTAGGTACAGCGGAAATTGCAGACGTCGGTGACCGACAGACGCAAATAGTAAAAGCGACGGGAAAAACCATCTTCAAGTGGCAACATAAACACCTTTCCAAATACGGGAGGCCAGGGCATTTCTTTCCTGACCCTTTCAGCTCGAACAGCGGCTGACGGCGATCTCCCCCTATCTCAATGACTTAGGCAAAATCGCTCGGAGTTCATCTAGTTTTTCGATGCTAGCACAACTTGGAGTACACTCCCATGCTACTTTGTGGGGTCTTTGTGGGTGAAAAGGGAGCCGGTCGGCATGGGAAAATGGTTCAGAGTGCAGTCGGTCAGCAGCGCCATCGGTCGCTCCATGGTGCTGATCCTGTTCATGGCCAGCCTGATCGCCGTGGTGGCCATGGTCACCCTCTTCTATTCGGTTCCCGATGCCAAGGCCATCAACCTGTCGGGCTCCCTGCGCATGCAGGCCTACCGCATGGCCTATGAAATCGAGAAGGATCAGGTCGTCCTCGGTCGGCTCGCCCAGTTTGAACAGACCCTTCATGCCCCCGAGCTGCAGGAGACCCAGCGCTGGATCACGCCCGCCTCCCTGCGCCGCACCTATGGTGAAGTCCTGCTGCAATGGCAAGTGATGCGCGAACACATCGAGAATGCCACTCCCAGCCGTTATACCGACAATACGGAGCAGTTCGTCGCCGCCATCGATGACTTCGTCAACCAGATGCAGTACCACGTGGAGTTCAAGGTGCGCATGCTGGCCCTGGCAGAGGGGCTAGGGCTGCTCGCCATCATCACCATCGCCTGGTGCACGGTGCGCTTCACCCGCCAGCAGGTGGTAGCGCCCCTCAACCAGCTGGTCTATTGCGCACGCCAGATCCAGCGTCAGGAATTCGATCTCACCCTGCCCCCCCACTGTGAGAACGAGCTGGGAGAGCTGTCGGGGGCCTTCGCGACCATGGCCGACGAGCTTGGCAAACTCTACCGGGAGCTGGAGAGCAAGGTGGAGGAGAAAACGGCCAAGCTGCAACAGGCCAACGACACCCTCTCCTTCCTCTATTCCACCGCCCAGAAACTGCACGCGGCGCCCCTCAGCCGCCGCACCCTGCAAAAGCTGCTGGAGCGGGCCGCCGCCCACCAGCACATCGAGTACATCCGCCTAACCCGCTTCGAGCACAATGCGATGCCGGTCTACATCACAGGTCGCAAGGGGTGGCCGGGGGATCTGGACGCCGTGGTGAGCTTCTACCTGCAGATGGATGACGAGGAGTACGGTCGGCTCGACATGATAAGCGACCACCCCATCGACGAGAGGCTGATGAAGAACTTCTCCATGTTGCTGGCCCAGGTGCTGCACAAGGATCAGACCCTGCTGCAGCACCAGCGCCTGCTGCTGATGGAAGAGCGCGCCGTCATCGCCCGTGAACTGCACGACTCCCTCGCTCAGGCCCTCTCTTACCTGAAGATCCAGGCCACGCTGCTCAAGCGCTCCTTCGCCAAGGGGGACAGGGCCAAGACCGAGGCAGCCATGGAGCAGATCGACGAGGGACTCAGCAATGCCTATACCCAGTTGCGCGAACTGCTCGGCACCTTCCGCCTCAGCATCGGCGATGCCAACCTGGGTGAAGCCATCGCGGTCATGCTCGAGCAGCTCAAACCCCAGACGCACGCCGACATCAGGCTCCAGTACGGACTGACGGACACCGACCTTGAAGCGGGGCAGCACATCCACATCCTGCAGCTGATCCGTGAGGCAGTGCTCAATGCCATCAAGCATGCCAGCGCGCGGCACATTGACGTTAGCTGTGAGACCCTGGCTGATGGTAACATCCAGGTTCAGATTGCAGACGATGGTGTTGGAATAAGGGGCGCAAGCTCGGCGGTGAATCACTACGGTCTCAGCATCATGAATGAACGCGCCAGCAAATTGCGCGGCCAGTTGACCATCAGTGAACCGCCCTCCGGGGGCACCCGCATACACCTGACCTTTCCCACCAGCCTAACAAGAGACGCCTGATGGACGAGATGAAATACAGTGTTCTGGTCGTGGATGACCACCCCCTGATGCGCAAGGGAATTGTGCAACTGCTGGAGTTGGAAGATAACATCGACGTGGTTGGCGAGGCCTCCAACGGCACCGACGCCGTGGCCATGGCCAAAGAGTCCGAACCGGACCTTATCCTGCTCGACCTCAACATGAAGGGGTTGTCAGGTCTCGATACCCTCAAGGCGCTGCGGGCCGAAGAGGTGACTTCCCGCGTGGTGATCCTGACCGTCTCTGACGCCCGCCAGGATGTGGTTGCCCTGCTCAAGGCAGGCGCGGACGGCTATCTGCTCAAGGACACCGAGCCTGACATGCTGCTGGCCCAGCTGGCTGACGTGATGACCGGCAAGCAGATCCTGAGCGAGCCGCTGCGTCCCTATCTCGAGAACATCTACGAGCTGGACCACCTGCAGCAGAAGCTGGAGAGCCTGACCCGACGCGAGATGCAGATCATGCGTGAAATCGCCAAGGGGTTGTCCAACAAGCAGGTCGCCTCAGTGCTCCATATCTCCGAGGGAACCGTCAAGGTCCACGTCAAGAGCCTGCTGAAAAAGCTCGAGGCCCAAAGCCGCGTCGAAGCAGCCGTCATGTACCTGGAACAGCGCAACTGAGGTCCCGGCCTCCTGCCAGCAAGGGGTCACCATCCGTGCCTCCTTGCTGGCCCCCTCTTCTTTTCCCCAAATGGCGCGGAACCCGGTGCTCTATTGAGTAGATGGATTATTATTTTCATGACATCGCACGGGAAGGAAACATCGACATGACCTTTGAGCAGATAGAGCTGGTCCAGAAAGCCTGGGGCAGGGTGAGCGCCCTGAACAACAGCTATGTCCAGGAGGTGTATGAAGAGCTGTTCAGATTGTCCCCCGAACTCAGGACCCTCTTTCCCCCACATCAGGAGCTGCCCGTTGCCAAGGTGTCGGACACCCTGAACACCGTCATCACCAGCCTCTCCCAGCTGGATGCACTGGGTTTCATCATTCGCGATCTCGGCAGGCGTCACCAGCGATTCAACGTTCAATGCGCTGCTCAAACAGGCGCTGACCCAGGTACTGGCACGGCGTCTCGGCAGTGGTTTTACCCCGGCACTGGCACAGGTCTGGTCGCAGATGTATGACGAGATAGCCGCCCTGATGCTGGACGGCATGACACAGCACACCGAATTGACCACCTGATCCCCTGGCCTTTGCCCCCAATCGCTGAATGGGTCTGTAACAGGCATTTTGCATGAATCAAATTTGCAATATGCGAAAATAGACTCATTCTGCACACGGGGTATGTTCGGCGCCCTAACACCTCACCTGAATCCCTTTCGCACTGCCTTGCCTGCATTCGCGACATCAAATCACAATAGATTGATTTTAAATGGATATTAAAAATAACCACGGGAAATGACTCACCCCTTCGCCACGCCACCTCTCTCTGGCACGGTCACTGCATTGTCACATTCAGCAATGACTGATTAGGAGGATGGAACATGAAACTTCAACAACTGGCACTGTTCCCCTTGCCGTCCCACATTCTGCCCGGTGGCAAGCTCCCCCTTCGCCTGTTCGAGCCGCGCCACCTGCAGATGCTCAAGGAGTCCTTCCTCGAGGATCGGGGTTTTGGCATCGTGATGGAAGAGACTACCAGCACGGGTACCTGCGGACGGATTCTCCCGGTCGGAACCCGCGTCAAGGTGACTGATTTTTATACCCTCAACGACGGTTTGCTCGGGGTCACCGTGCTCGGCCTTGAACGCTTCTGCATCCACGAGATGGAAACGGATAGCGCAGGCCTCAGGCACGCCCAGGTCGAGCAGTTGCCCAACTGGCCGAGTGCGGATTCTGATATCAGCGACAACCAGCTGGTCAGCCGATTGAGAGAGGTCTTTGCACAATACCCGGAACTGGATGAGCTCTACCCGGACAAGCAGTTCGACGATGCAGCCTGGCTCTGCCAACGCTGGCTCGAGATCCTGCCCATGCCGATCTATGAAAAACAGATGTTGATTGCCAAACAGAACAGTGAAGCGGCGCGTCAGTTCTTGCGCCGACTGATCGCACAGTGAGTCAAAGAGTGAGTCAACGGTTGGTTTGCAAAACGCGAATTCTCGGCACTGGATTCTTATAATGAAAAAATGAGAATTGCATTTTGCAATCACGGTAGCGATAAATAACACACAATTCAGCTACAGGCCGCAAATAACAGGTTTTGAAAAGTTGGCACGACTTTTTCATATAAAACCGTACAACCCGATTTATCCCGTGCTCTCTTCAGTATTTGCTGAAGAATTGGTCAACCACCAGGTTGACCATTTTTTTTTACCCAAAATCGGCCGACATCACCTGCAATGGCGGAGCAGGCAGCTTCGCAGCCTGGCAAGACTGATGGGTTTGGCCAGAAAATCGTTCATGCCCTGGGCAAGGCAGCGGGCCCTGTCCTCCATCATGGCATTGGCCGTCAACGCGACGATGGGCACCTCGCACCCCATGTCCCGCAGGCGCCGGGTCGCCTCCAGCCCATCCATCTGCGGCATCCGCATATCCATCAGGACAAGGTCCGGCTGCTGCTTCGCCACCTGTGCCAGGGCCTCCAGACCATTGCCTGCCAGCCTCACCCTGCACACCAGCTTCTGCAGCATCAGGGATACCACCAGCTGATTGACCGGACTGTCTTCCACCACCAGCACATCCAGCTCCAGTCTGGCGCACTCTTCACTGCCGGGGGCAGCGGCCGGAGCACAGGGAGAGGCCATCCCGGGCAGCTCGAACCAGAAGCAGCTTCCCAGCCCAGGCGTGCTCTGCACGCAAATATCTCCCCCCATCAGCTGCACCAGCCGCCTGCAGATGGCCAGTCCGAGCCCCGAGCCGGAGAAGCGGCGGGTTGCCGAACTGTCGACCTGATAGAAGGGTTCGAACAGCAACGCCTGATCCTCGGTGGAGATGCCGATCCCCGTGTCGCTGACCATGACCCCCAGCTTTTCCTCCTCCCAGGTCAACGCCAGACGCACGCTGCCGACGGAGGTGAACTTCACGGCATTGCCAAGCAGGTTGCCTATCACCTGGGAGAGGCGGACGGCATCCCCTTGAAGGCGTTCAGGGAGCGTCTCATCCAGATGCCAGTGCAGTGTGATGCCCTTGGCACTGGCCTGTGCCTGCAAGGGCTCCACCAGGGCACGGCACAGCTCGGCTGGCTGAAAGGGTTCACAGTGCAGGGTCAGGGTATGTGACTCTATTTTCGAGAAATCGAGCACATCGTCGATGATGGTCTGCAACAGATGCGCAGAGTGGGTGGCATGACCGATGAGGGTCTGTTGCGGAGTGTCGAGCCGGCCGTGCTGCAGCAGATCCAGCATCCCCAGCACGGCGTTCATGGGAGAGCGGATCTCGTGGGTCATCATGGCGAGGAACTGGGATTTGGCACGGTTGGCCGTCTCGGCATCGTCCCGCGCCCGCGCCAGCTCCTGCTCGCGGCGGATCTGGCTGCCTATCTCCCGCGCCGTGCCCCGATAGCCGAGGAAGTGGCCACCGGCATCATGGCAAGGCTCCGCATTGATCTCCATCCAGCAAGGCCCGCCCGCCAGCATCACCTGGGCCCGCATTCCCCGCACCGGCAGATGGTGGGCGATCAGGTGCCGGTAGTGGCTCCAGGCCGGGTCCTGCTTGTCGTGGGCAAAATCATAGAGGCTTCTCCCCGTCTGGCGGGCCAGCACTTCCCCCTGATAGCCAGGGGCAGAGACATAGCTGAGCCTGTGCTGGGGATCGGTCTCCCAGAACCAATCGGAGGCCATGGCGGCAAAACTGCGAAAACGCTGTTCGCTGGCCTGCAGGGCCAGGGTCTTGAGGTCAACCTGTTCTTGCAGGCGAGCCCGATAGGCGATGTTGACCAGGGCCTGGGAGATGAGCGGGCGACAACGCTGCATCGCCGCCTTGCTCTTGAGATCGAAGGTGCCCGCCACGCTGTGCCGGCAGATGAGCACACCGGAAAACCCCGGTCCCTGCAAGCCTGTCATCATGACGCTGGCCCAGCCCGGCGCCCCTGCCAGCGGCGCCAGCTCAGGCAGTTGGGCAGGATCATAGATAACCAGGGTCTCACCCTCGATGGCCCTGGAGAAGAGCGGTGTCAGCGACCAGGTCCGGCCCACCTCGTCCGGCTGGGTGCTCAGATGGGTGCTGCCCCCCACGGCCTCCCAGGCAACCACGTCCGCCTGTTCGAATCCGATAAAGGGCTTGAGAGCAAGAATGAGACTCTCCAGTACCTGCTCCAGACTCTGGGCCTGTGCCAGGGTCGCCACCCCGCACAGCAGGGCTTGGGACTCCTCCCGATATCTGGCCTCCCGCTCCCGGCAACGCATCAGCTCCACCAGCGTGGTTTGCAGTTTGTCACCCAGGGTTTCGAGTTCGCTATTGCCTATCATCTTGAATCCAGCACAGTGTCAGCTCTCGAGGAAGATTACGCTCGACACCATGAGGTTGCCGTGTGCCAGCTCACCATGGGGTAATCGTCCCTGTTCACCGAAGGTAAAGGGCGTGATGAAGGGGATCTCACCCAGCCTCTGACTGAATTGACTGACGATGTCCCCCAGCCTGTCCCCCAGTGCCAGCCGACAACCGGCACAAAACACCACCAGGGCGCCAAAGGGGCGCATATTGCTCGCCATGCCATATTCAGGCTCGATATTCACCGCATTCAGGCTGCGCTGCAACAACCCTTCCTGGCTGCTGTACATGAGCAGCAGCCGCTCTCCCAGTCGGGTCTCGGTAAAGAGGCGCAGCCCCTCTCGCGCCGTCACCGCCTCGGGATGGGAGAGCTTGTAGTAGGGCAGGTCATCGAGCATGCCGACCTGACGGGCCAGTGGCGAGAGCGTCGTCTCCCTGAGGATGGGGCCCACCGGCCAGGGCGTCGCACGCTCGGTCCAGCGACCATAGACCCGGGCCGCCGGCTCGTGATCGATGGTCAGCACCTCCCGCCCGTCTATCCCGGTAATGATGCCGCGACACTCGGTGGGTACATAGCCTGAATGAAACTGGAACGCCAGTTGGCAATCGGGGTAAAGCACCGCCAACACGCACCCTTGTGATCCCTCCCCTTCGTCCCAGCACAGCTGCCACTGCCCGGCCACGCCGTCGTCTGCCGCCGACCCGCCGACGACGGGAACGGTCGCGCCAAACTCGGCGTCGATCCCCGCGAGCACAACCTCCTCCAGCCCCGGGCTGGTGTGCAGCAACACGAGCTGCGGCAGCTCTCCCGGTCGGCCACCATCGGCGATGGCGCGGCGCAGCAATGCCCGCACATCCGGTTGATCCCCCATCTGGCCAGCCACGCCATAGGCCCCCTTGTCATCATAAAGGGCGGCGACCGACAGGCTCCAGCCATGCCGACCATGATGGCCATCCTGGGTCAGGATACCGCCGCAGGAGCTGCAACCGATCAGCCGGGTATCGGGAAAACGTGCCTTGAGCGCACGGCGCAGTTCCGCCGCCTCGTGTGCTTGGGTAAAATAGACCAGCAACAGCGATGGAACATGGGATGACTGGGCATGCAACCGCTCTGTAACTTGTTGGGCGGCCAGTGGGGTCGTCTCGGCAAGCGAGTGAGCCGTCAGGAAGTTCAACATCGTCTCCTAGGGGTACGGGATGCTGGCATCAAGCAAAAATCATACCCTTATCAAACAATTACCTGGCCATGGAGACTAGAATGGTGCTCACTGGCCTCCCACGGGATCACTGCATGTGGCAGAAAAATATCAATGACTTCGACCGGGTTGTCGCCATCGGCGGCGGGCACGGTATGGGCCGGGTGCTCTCTTCCCTGTCGTTCTTGGGATCCCGGCTGACGGGCATCGTCACCACCACGGATGATGGCGGCTCCACCGGACGCCTGCGCAAAAGCCAGGAGTGCATCGCCTGGGGGGATCTGCGCAACTGCCTCAACCAGTTGGTGACCACCCCCAGCATCGGTAGCCAGCTGTTCGAGCACCGCTTTACCGGCCGCGGCGAGCTGGCGGGCCACAACCTCGGCAACCTGATGCTGCTGGCCCTCGACAACCTCTGCGTGCGCCCCCTGGATGCCATCCGGCTCATCAGCGACATGCTGGAAATTGAACCCAATCTGCTGCCCATGTCCGAGCATCCCACCGATCTGTGCGCCCACACCGTCTGTGGCGATCAGATCCTGGGGGAGGTCTCCATCGATCAGCTCACCACGCCGCCACGGGCCCTGAGCCTGAAACCGGTCGTGCCCGCCACGCGCGAAGCGGTCGAGGCGCTGAGCCAGGCCGACATGATCATCCTGGGGCCGGGCAGCTTCCTCACCTCCATCATGCCTCCTCTGCTGCTGCGCGAGATTGCGGAGGCGATCCGCAGCAGCCGCGCCATCGTCGTGTTCATCAGCAATCTGGTGGACGAAGAGGGTCCGGCTGGCCAGTTGTCACTGTCCAGTCAGCATCGTTGGCTGGAAGAGCGGATAGGCAGCGGCCGGATCGATGCCATTCTGGCTCCCGAGGGTCCCCAGGTACCCGAGCTGCAGCACTGCCTCGTTCGGGCCGAGCTGGGTGAAGCGGCCCTCCCCCACCGCCACGACCGCCTCAAGCTGCGGCTGGCACTCGACACCGTGATCCTGAGCAGGCTTGGCGAGCGCGACATGGCGGGCTGATGCCCTTCTGGATCAGTGAAACTGGGCCAGATGGGTGAAGACCTGGGGCAGGGAGTGCTCCAGCTCAGCCAGCAGTCTGCCGGCCTCTTGCTCATCTTCCCGGCGACAGGCGGACTCCAGATCCATCACCTGCTGATAGCTGGGTTTGGCGCCATAGCTGCCACAGGACGATTTCATGCTGTGGGCGAGACGCGCCAGGGCTGACCAGTCCCGCTGTTCAAAAAGCGGCCTTAATTGGGCCAACTGCTCGCCTACCTCTTCGACAAACACCGAGATGACGACCGGCATCATCTCGTGACCGATGTCATCTGCCAGTTGTCGCAGCACTTTCTGATCCAGCCACTCCATCTTCTCTTCCCTATGATGGTATTCAAACAGACCACAATATAGCGGACCCACAGCCCCGCTGTCACCCGTCCTTCGGGCATGCCCGTATCGCTCCGGATGCTCTTGCGACACCAGAATGTGAGCAGCTTCAAGTTATCGGTACCTGATTACCCATGACCCTCAGCCAGCTTCAAGAGCCGATATGGCATCGGAGGGCTTGCCACGACTGCATGCCC